>JAKQOF010000054.1 GCA_029565375.1 bacterium | reverse complement strand
CAAACGCCAGGACAGTCACATTATTGACCTGACAAAAACCGTTGAAGGTTTGGACGTGGCATTGCCATTCTTGACTAAGGTTGTTGCCAGTGGCAAGCAAGTTCTTTTTGTGGGCACAAAAAAGCACACAAAGGAAATTATTAAACTGACAGCAGAAGGCCTCAAACAACCATACGTGACAGAGCGATGGCTTGGTGGAATCCTGACAAACGTTGCGACTGTTGGACAGCAAATCAAGAAACTTAAAGATCTTGAAAAGCGAATGGAGAGTGGTGACCTTGAAAAGCGTTACAACAAACTCGAAGTACAACGCTTCCAAGAAGAAATTGACGAGCTGAATGCAAAGTACAGCGGCATCAAAGATCTTTCAGGCAAGCCAGGCGCGCTATTTGTGATTGATGTCATTGGCGACGCAAACGCAATCAAAGAAGCAAAGACACTTGGTATTCCTGTTGTTGCAGTGGTAGACACCAACGCTGATCCAAGCTTGGTTGACTATGTTATTCCTGGAAACGACGATGCTATTAAGGGTGTTCAACTCCTTCTTGACTACGTCGCATCAGCAGTAAAAGAGGGTCTTGGCGCACAGAAAGCCGTAGCCCCAGAGGAGAAATAATAATGAGCGTATCTATTGACGACATTAAGAAGCTAAAAGAACTGACTGGTATTGGCCTGACCGACGCCAAGGCAGCTTTGACTGAAGCAGATGGTGACTTTGACAAGGCGCTTGAAGTGCTTCGCAAAAAAGGTCTGACAAAAGCTGACAAAAAGAGCGATCGTGAAGCCCGCGAAGGTATCATTGACAGCTACGTTCACGGTGGTCGCATTGGCGTCCTGGTTGAAGTCAACTGTGAGACCGACTTTGTTGCACGAACCGACGGCTTTAAAGAGTTTGCACACGCTATTGCGCTGCAAATTGCCTCTATGGCACCTCGCTATGTATCAGAAGCTGACATTCCAGCAGAGGAACTTGAGCGTGTCCGTACGGAAGCAAAAGAAAAAGTTGTTGCTGAAGGCAAGCCTGCCGATATGGCAGATAAAATTGTCGAAGGACAAGTCAAAAAGCATTTTGCGGACAAGGTTCTGTTGAACCAAGCATACATTATGGATGACAGTATGACTGTCGAGACGTTCTTAAAAGAAAACATCGGCAAGATGGGTGAGAACATTGTGATTCGTCAGTTCAAGCGCATTGAACTTGGCGTTAACGAGTAATAACCATGTCTCTTGATTATGTAGATAGGAATGTTGCTCGCGCTGAACGAAAGTTCGACGCGGGCCGCAATCATTTTTGGGCTAGAAGTGCGATGTCAGTCTTAGCCTTGAGAGTGAAAGGTGTAGACGCTGAGCCAACTTATGAGAGAGATATGATTAATGAAGTTCACGATAATATTGTCATAAGTCTAGGCAAGCGCGGCGCTGACGCAATCGTTTATTCGTCAGATATGGATCAAGGTGGCGGGGACTCGCACACTATTGATCGAGTTCTTGTCCTCGGAAGAGATGGTGAGCCGGTACTATCAGTTCCAGATCTTCGTAGTATAAAAGTATGGGCTCAAACGCCATCAGCCCGTGATTTATTGATCCCCCTGGGCATTACTGAAGTAGAGTAAGTCTCGGTTAATTTTGGTATACTAGAAGTACTATGTTTGATACAAAATCATATGAAGAAAAATTTGAACTTGCACTCATGCACTTTGAAGACGAGTTGAAAAAAGTTCGTACTGGGCGAGCACATCCAGGACAACTTGAGGGTATTCGCGTTGAGGTATATGGATCTCTTATGCCACTCAACCAAGTTGCTAATATCACAGCACCAGAAGCACAACTGTTGCAGATAACACCGTTTGATCCAGGTAACATCCAGGCAATTAGTGCCGCTATTCGTGCGGATCAATCGTTAGGCTTTAATCCAAGTGATGACGGTCGTTTGATTCGCGTGCCTGTACCGGCCCTTACTGAAGAACGCCGCAAAGGACTGGTCAAGCAAGCCAGCGAGAAAGTCGAAGAAGCACGTATTACACTTCGTAATATTCGACAGGACGCCCTGAAGGAAGCCAAGCGCTTAAAAGAAGCCAAAGAACTCTCTGAAGACGATGTTAAGCGTATTGAAAAAGGCATTGATGACGATGTTGCACAAAATAACAGCAAAATCGATGAAATCTTCCGCGCCAAAGAGAAAGACATCCTGACAATTTAATGGATAATCTTGTCATCCCACGCCATGTGGGCTTTATTATCGACGGTAATCGCCGTTGGGCAAAAAAGCACGGCTTGCCACCATATGAAGGTCACCTCGCTGGCTACAATGCCTTAAAGGACGTTGTGACTGAAACGGCTGACGCAGGTGTAAAGTATATCTCTCTGTATACGTTTTCAACTGAAAACTGGAGTCGTGCTAAGGAAGAGGTGAGTAACATTATGGCGCTGATGATGCGTTTGTTTAAGACAGACGTCCATCTGCTGCTTGAGAATGACCTACGTCTGGTAGTACT
>JAKQOF010000052.1 GCA_029565375.1 bacterium | reverse complement strand
TTAAGTATTATTTGCAAGCGTTCCAGTATGGACTTCCTGAACACGGCGGCTTTGGTATGGGGCTTGAGCGTTTGACGCAAAAAATCATTGGCCTCAACAACGTTAAAGAAGCGACTCTGTTCCCACGCGACATTAATCGCCTCGGTCCGTAGTTGTCTCAGCCTCTTCTCAGCTGTTTAACGGTACAATAACACAAACATAAGTCGTAGAAAGATAGCGTATGACACAACAATCAAAGACTAAAATCATTGGTCTCATCGTTATCGTCTTGCTCACAACAGCAGGCACTGCGGGCGCTGTTGCCTATAATAATGCGACGACACCAACGCAGGCCTCTACATCGACTGACACCGCAACATCAACAACCACGACGACAACGACACCCTCCACGTCGTCGTCATCACAATCATCAACAGCAAGCACGTCAACATACAAGGACGGCACATACACAGCAAATGGATCCTTTACCACACCTGATGGAACGGAACGAATTGGCGTTACAATTACTCTCGTGAGTAGCAAGATCACCAAGGTTTCAATTGACGACTCCAGTATTTTTTCGCGTGAGTCTGTGCAGTACACCGAACGGTTTATTAACGGCATCAACAGTGTCGTCGTCGGTAAGAATATTAGTGATGTCAAAGTGTCGCGCGTCTCTGGTGCATCGCTGACACCGGTTGGCTTTAATAATGCGTTAACGACAATCAAGAATGACGCAAAAGCCTAGTCTTGAGTTTGAAGCCCTAGGCACACACTGGCTTATAGAGTGTGCTGACAGTACTAAAAAAGTAAAACGTATTCACGAGACCATCGAAACAGTTGATAAGACGTGGTCGCGGTTTCGTGATGATAGTGTTGTTGCGGATATGGCTCGACGCGCTGGCACACATATATTAACGCGTGATGACAAAGTCCTCCTGGACTGGTATCGTTTTTTGTATGACAAGTCTGACGGTCAGGTGACGCCACTTATCGGGCAAACGCTTGTTGATGCAGGATACGATGCGCAGTATAGCTTACAGCCACACGCAATTATTCGTACACCTCAACAGTGGGATGATGTGTTGGTCCTGAAGGATAATAATCTTACGATCAAAAAGCCAGCCCTCCTTGACGTGGGTGCAGCGGGCAAGGGACACGCAATCGACTTGGTGGCCAAACAATTGTCCGGGCCATGTTGCATCGATGCCAGTGGTGATATTTTGGTTCGCGGTGACCCAATGCGCATTGGCTTACAAGATCCGCGTGATGACACGCGGCTTGTTGGTGTCGCAACTGTAACGAATGCCAGTCTATGCGGTTCAGCGATCAATCAACGCTCGTGGGGCGACTGGCATCATATTATCAATCCCAAAACGATGCAGCCAGTGCGAGATATTATTGCCACGTGGGTGATTGCAGATACTGCCATGTATGCAGACGGTTTGGCTACGGCGTTATTTTTTGTGAAGCCCGATGTATTATTGAGCGCAATTAATTTCCAATATTGTGTCCTATACCAAGACGGCACAGTGCGTTATGCTGGAGAAGATATCGAAGTATTTATAGAAGGTGGGCAACAGTGAAACAGGCGGTCGAATCATTTATCGATAGCATGACGATGTATCGTCTGACACTGTATGGCCTGTACCTTATAACGGCAACAGCACTCGTGCTCAGCTTGATTGGGCAGTTGGCATTTAGTCCTCTTGAGCTGATTATTTCACTCATAATATTAGTGAGTGTTTCATATGTTGCAACACGGATTTTTGCATGGGTATTTTCGTCCGCATATAACCCTGAGTCATGGCAGATAACCGCCTTTATATTATTTTATTTAATCTTTCCACAGACAGATATCAAAGGCTATCTGCTAACAGCACTCGTCGCACTTCTTGCTGTCGCGTCCAAATACCTTCTTGCAATACGCGGGCGTCACATTTTTAACCCAGCTGCCGTAGCAGTCGTTATCAGCAGTACGCTTGGCTTGTTGGGGGCGACGTGGTGGATAGCAACAATCGTGATGTTGCCTGTCACTGTGCTCGTCGGGTTATTAATTGTTTGGAAGCTGCGTCATTTTATGATGGTTGGTATATACATGTGTGTAAGCGTTGGATTGGCGGGTGTCATCGCGTTTGCGTCTGGGTTTGATGTTGGAGATGCCATAAAGGCGGCTGTTCTTTCAAGCCCTATCATATTTGCCGGCGCGATTATGCTGACCGAGCCCCTCACGTCACCAACCACGCGTCGAGCACAGATTATATACGCGTCTATTGTTGGTGTGCTGGGCGGACTGCAGCTTGGATGGCTATCAAAACCTGATGTTGCACTTCTTGTTGGAAATGCATTTACCTTTTTAATTGGACAACGTCGATCCATACGCTTACAGCTCGTCTCAATCCAAGAGACAACACCAACAATTTATAGTGTTGTACTAAAGCCAGTTCATCCTATTCGCTTCAAGGCTGGCCAATATATTGAACTTACGCTGCCTCATGCACATTCTGACGAGCGTGGCATTCGTCGAACATTTTCCATTGCGTCACGACCAGGTGACGAACATATAACACTTGGCCTTGTGACGGCAGATCCTTCAAGTACTTTCAAAGCAGCGTTACTGCAGATGAAACCTGGTCAAGAGATTCGTGCGACACATATTGGAGGTAATTTTGTATTACTACATGACACACAGCGTCCGATTGTGATGATAGCAGGTGGTATTGGCATCACGCCGTTTCGCGCAATGATTGATGACCTATTGGCTCGACATGAAACAAGGCCGATCACTTTATTTTATGCGGTCCGTAGGCAGGATTTGTTAGTATATGGCCGTGTACTTAATGAGGCACGCACAAGACTAGGAATAAAGGTTATTCCTGTCGTTGCAGACCCAACTGACAACTGGCAAGGTCAACGCGGCTATGTCACGGTGGATATGATCCGTCAGTATGTCAATCAGCTGCACGACGCAACATTCTACATATCAGGTCCAAACAAAATGGTGCTTGCGTTTCGTCGGCAGCTTACGGCTGCAGGCGTCAGCCGAATGCGTATAAAGTCAGACTATTTCTCTGGCTATTAGCATAAACGAGTTATGATAGAGGCAATGGATACAAACAATTTTAGAGATTCAATCGAACAAGCTGGCTCGGTCACGGGCGCAGTCGTGAAGCGCGACGGACTGTATTTACTCGTCCAACAAGGTCAAGGTGACAGTGCTGGCCTATGGAATATACCAGCTGGATACGTTGATAAGAACGAGACGTTGCAGCAGGCCACAGCACGAGAAGTCAAAGAGGAGACAGGCTTTGATATTGAGGTCGGAGAGCAACTGGGCGTCTGGCACACGGCGGCAAGCGAAAGTATCAAACACGCATACATTGGTATTGTGCGAGGTGGCGAAGCTGTTGCGCAACCGGGTGAGATTAGTGAAGTAACTTGGGTCTCATACGAGCAAATCTTGAGTTTGCATGCCGAACAAAAACTCCGTGCGCCGTGGGTGTTTGATGCAATCACAGCTTATGAGAAATCAGTGACTGTGAAAGGAAAAGACAAAAGACGACACTTCTTAGCCGTCTTTTTCCTCAGCTTTATGTGGGGCATGTTTGGTGTTGATCGTTTTTACTTGGGCAAAGTTGGTACGGGTATATTAAAACTTGTGACACTTGGCGGTCTTGGTCTATGGACCATTATTGATTTGGCGGTCATTATGTCGGGCGGAATGCGCGATAAGCAAGGGAACGAAATGCTTGAGGCGCCGCGCTATAAAAAGTTTGCCGGGTTAACGGTCCTTATTTTTGCGATTTTGCTAGGACTCACTGTGCTGCTAAGCGGCATATCTCTTATTCTTACCGTGTCACAACTTGTGACGCAGTTTCAAACGGGAGGGGGAATACAAAACCTTATACCTAGTGGTACGCAGATTCCAGGTCTTGAAGGAATTGACGTTAATCAACTGCAAAACTTATAGCGACGGCTTGTTGTCGAGTGAGTGCCAAATGTACCAACTGGCAACTGACTCATAGGGTGACCATTTATTCTTCACGGCAATGTTCTGCATCTCACTGATCGTTGGAGAGTGGTCAAGTCCGTAGAGTTTTTGAATGCCATTCTTAATTCCCAGATCTCCAACAGGCAGAACGTCCAAACGGCCCATACAAAAAATAAGAAACATATGTACCGTCCACACGCCCACGCCTTTTATTTTTGTCAGTTCGGTAATGACTGCATCGTTAGTGAGTGTATCCAGGTGCTCAAACTGGACAGATCCTTCCAGTACTTTTAAAGCCAGGTCTTGAATGTATGATGCTTTTTGACGGGATAATCCGACAGCACGCAAATCCTCGATGTCCTTTTCAAGAATTTTCTCGGGTGTTGGAAACGGGCCATCCGGAAACAGTGCGATAAACCGTTTCAAAATTGTTGCAGCGGCTTTGACACTTAATTGTTGTGATACGATACTCTCAACCAACTCTTGGTAGTAGTTGTTATGCGGTGTTATTGTTGCAATGCCTGCGCGAGCAATGACCGTACTAAGCAGTGGGTCGCTTTGCGACAAATAATGAGCCGCTTTTTTTAGCTGTTCTGTGTGTAAACTATCCGTCATTATATATCGATTGTTTGCGTGATGGCTAAGGGCGTGTAGGTCGTTCCAATCTTGCTAGCGAATCCACCAACAATTCGATGGAAGAGAGCTTGGCCATGTGATGAATTGTGAATATCATGCACGGGAAAAACGATCGTTGGCTTTACTGCAGTCATAAAGTCCACAGCGTCGCTTGTCTTAAACCAAGGTCCACTTGCAGGCAGTGCTAAGAGTTCTACGTGACGGTGCGGGAGTGCAAACGAATCACCTGGATAGTAAAAGGAGTCATTGATAAGTACGCCAAGGTTATCAATCAACGCAATACTATTATGAATCTCTGCGTGTGTGCCACCAAAGAACTCAAGTGTGAACGGTCCGACGGTGACAGTATCTCCAGGAGCAACCGCTTTAGATTGATGATCCGGCATTTTTTCGACAATGGTCTGTAGTGATATCAAGACAGATGTCGGATTTTTATCATAAATCGCTGCTAACATATCGGGGTCAAAATGATCTTGGTGTTCGTGTGTAATGACGACCGCGTCAATAGTATCTGGAATAGCAAGGCTGCTGGTAAACTCTCCCGGGTCGATGACAATTAATCGACCGTCTTGCTCTATTGTCATGCAGGCGTGTTCGTATTTTGTGATCTTCATTATGCGTTCTCCTTAAACCATTTAGCGTAGGCACTGCGGGCTTTGACAATTTTTGGTTCTATGACAATCGAGCAGTAACCATTGCCAGGGTTATTATTAAAGTAATCTTGGTGATAATCTTCCGCTTCGTAAAAGACATCAAGCTTCTCGACTTCAGTCACGATTGGATCATCCCAGTGCGCTTTGGCGCGTTCAACTGCAGCTTCAAATGCCTTTCTCTGTACGTCGTCTTTGTGATACATTGCCGAGCGATACTGCGTGCCCACGTCGTTACCTTGACGATTTAGGGTCGTGGGGTCATGGATCAGGAAAAACAAGTCAAGGATATCCGTCGCTGGAATAACTTTCTCATCAAAACTAATACTGACCGCCTCAGCGTGTCCTGTTAGCCCGGTCGATACTTGTTCGTACGTTGGGTGTTTGGTATCACCACCAGCATAACCACTCACAACGTCCGTTATGCCCTTCAATCTGCGGTACACCGCATCCAAGCACCAAAAGCATCCACCTGCAATCACATATGTTGTCATACATCTATTATACTAGAGTGATGGATAAACAGGCGTTTCAGGAATTAGTATGGCAAAAGGGACGTGAGCTGTACCGTGATATGCCGTGGCGCCAGACTGACGACCCATATAAGATTATGGTGAGTGAGCTTATGCTCCAACAAACACAGGTCGATCGCGTTATTCCTAAATATCAGGACTTTATTGATCGCTACCCAGATGTTTTCGCACTCGCTACCGCACCTCTTGGTGATATTATCGCGTTGTGGAATGGCCTTGGGTACAATCGCCGAGCCAAGTTTCTTCATGATGCCGCAGCCAAGATTATGACTGACTTTGATGGTCATGTTCCATCGACGTTTGAAGGACTTGTTTCGCTACCAGGTATTGGGCCCAACACAGCAGGAGCAATTCTTGCCTACGGGTTTAACCAGCCTGCAGGCTTTATCGAAACCAATATTCGTACCGTGTATTTTCAGCACTTTTTCGCAGACTCGCACCTAGTTACTGACGACGAGTTGCGTAAAGTAGTTGGCGAGACTGCCGATACTGAACATCCTCGGCAGTGGTTCTGGGCACTCATGGATTACGGAAGCTATTTAAAAAAACAGGGTAGTGGACAGCTTGATAAGAGTGCACATTACAAAAAGCAGCCTGCGCTAAAAGGTAGTGTCCGTGAGGTGCGTGGACAAATTATTCGTACGCTCACAAAAGCTGATCTGACGCACGACGAACTTCGTGAGGATGTTGTTGCTGACGAACGGTTTGACGGTGCACTTGCTGTACTGCAAAAAGAAGGCCTTGTCACGTTAACGAGCGGATATTATCATTTGACCAAATAGCCATTCACAGGCGATAATAGATGTAATGCGAAAAATAGTAATGATAGCAGGCGTGTTCGTTGCAGTGTTAGTACCTGCGATGCTTTTAGCGCATGCCTCTGCACAATCTGCTCCAATGACGGACGAGCAGATTAATCGGATTCGGACCAACTGTGTTAGTACAAAAAACACACTGACACAACTCCATGCAAGTGATGCATTGTTGCGGGTGAATCGTGGACAAATTTACTTATCAATGACAACAAAGTTGATGAGTCGATTTAATGCACGCGCCGAGAGTAATCGTGCTAATGCCAAAGACTTAGTATCAGTGACCGAAACCTACGGATCCGCGCTACTCAATTTTCAAAACGACTACAAAACCTACGAAGAACAACTTTCGTCTGCACTAAAAATTGATTGCAGCAAAGAACCTGTCGCTTTCTACGACGCTGTGGCAAGTGCACGGGTCAAACGCGCGCAAGTTCATAATGATGTCGTGACATTACATCAGTATATTGATACTTATAAGTTGACGTTTGATGCTTTCGCAACTGATTTCGCAAGTAATGGCGGTACAAACTAATGAACAACCCTGAAGAAGTACTGCAGGAAGAAAAATCAACGTTTTGGGGGCATCATCGTCTACTTTTGTTGATTGTGTTGAGTATTTTTATTGCGCTTGGTCTCGTCAGTATCAGTATGGCGCTCTATAACAGCAGCGGCGCGGCACAACTTGACCTTAGCCGACCGGGTTATAAGACCGTGACAAGTCAGGCGGTGAATAACGACGGTGATTTTCAAGATTACTCAGCCTCAGGTCCACTCGATACAAATGCAATCAATGAGTTTCGATCAGTCTACGACAAGCAGGCGACAAAGGCAAAAGCAGTCGATGCCTTCAGCGGCGATCCGCTTGATCCCGACGTACTTGATATCGGCGCATCATCTTCAACAGACTAATCCGTCAGTTTTTTTCTCACCCAACCGTCAATCGTACCAGCGCCCATACATAGTACAAGTGCACCATCACGACGAGCGTCTTGAATATGCTGCCATAGTTCGTCATTCATCGTGGCTTCATGGATATCGTCTTTATTGTTAATTGTCTGAACCAGTTGTTGCGGATCTAGAATTGGTAAGTCAGGGTCTTCGCGCGACAGGTAGGTGGGTAGCCAATAAATTGTATCAGCTAGTTCGAATTGGTCTATATACTCACCGCGCAGTTCGTGTTGGCGAACATTTTGGTGTGGCTGATACACCAAGACGACGTGTTGTGATACCTCGCGCGCAAGCTGCAATGTAGCGGCAATCTCAACCGGATGATGTCCATAATCGCTGTACAAATTGTCTGCCAGTTTTTCGAAACGACGGTCTGTCCCTGGAAAGGATTCTAGTGCCAGACGATTATCATTATTTTCTCCAAGATGAAGCCGCTCAAGAACTTTCAGGACAAGCGTCCCGTTACGACGGTTGTGTTCTCCGGGAAGGGCAAGCCCTAACACTTCATCTTCTTGCAGTGCCCATGCGTTCGTTTCTTTTGTTTCAAGATACTCTGCATCTTTTTGCCACAAGACAGTCGCTTTCGATTGATGAATAAACTGACGGAACGCCGACGTGTACTCGTCTTTCGTCGGGTAGGTGTCTGGGTGATCATAATCAACAGACGATATAAGCGAGATATATGGTGTGAACAATAAGAAATTGCGATCGAATTCGTCACACTCATATACAAAGTATTCGCTTGAAGGATCATAGTGACCACTCGGCCCGAAAGAAATCGTCGTTCCAATTGAGTAGCTCACAGGAATGCCAAGTTGCTGTAGCGTCCAGATAAGCATACCTGTCGTGGTCGTTTTGCCGTGCGTTCCGCTGACAGCAATGAGCTTTAACTGCTTCTCTTGGATAATATGAGCTAGTAGCTCGCCCCGTTTAGCTGTTTTAATCCCAAGCTTTTTTGCGAGGAGGAACTCTGGATGGTCATCTTTGAGCGCCGGCGTGTATACAAACCAGTCAATGGCTTGTTGCTCGTGGGCTTTTTGAAGAAAACTGCCATCTTGAGGGCCAATATGCACGTTAATGCCTTCAGCCTGTAACTTTTTCGTCATCAGGCCAACTTCAAGGTCAGACCCCATAACGTTGTAACCCGCATCACGAGCAATTTCAGCCAGTGGGCCAACGCCAACACCGCCAATGCCAGAGAAGAAAATATTCATACGACCAGTATATCACTTGCGACTAACCCTTGGTCTGTGGTGTAATAGATAAAATTGGAAACATAAACACAATGATACAATCTTTCGTCACTCGCTTATTTGAATATCGTCACTTCTGGCGCTATGCGACGTTTGCTGAAATTGCCGAGTTGTATGCATCCCGGACACTTCGTATTGTCGGCATGAACATTGCCTCTGGCTTCGCGTCGGTCTACCTGTATCAATCAGGATATAGCTTGCTATTCATTCTATCGTTTTGGTTAATATACTTTACTGCCAAGATAGGTTTGTCATTTATCGCCGGCAAAATAACTGCATCGCAAGGGCCCAAACGCGGTGTGTTCTTTAGCAATTTGCTCTACATACCTGCTATGACCATGCTTGGTTTTGTACCTCTAGTTGGTGTACCTGCGATTATCATTTGGGGAGTGTTGATGGCGTTATCTGAATGTCTCTATCAAATATCCTACTATGTCGATTTTTCAAAGCTTCGTAACCCTGATCACAGTGGTAAAGAACTTGGCTTTATGAACGTGCTCGAAAAGGTAGC
>JAKQOF010000040.1 GCA_029565375.1 bacterium | reverse complement strand
TGTACTTTGACCGAATTGGCACAATGGCAAAAGCAATGGTGAAAGGTCAGTTCTTTATCTCGGCTGTCATTTCAGCGCTATCTGCGTTCTTGCTTATCTTCCTTGGGATGGGTCAATACTTCTTCTTGATCTTCGTGCTGTTCACGCTTCTTAATTTGATCCCACTTGGTTGTGGCATCCTGATGATACCAATTACCATCATTGCTATGTTAACCGGTAACTTCTGGCCAGGACTAATCGTGCTTATAGCCTATATCCTCATCTCAAACCTCGACAGCGTCATTCGCCCACGTATCGTCCCAAAGACCGTTACACTCTCGGCTGGCCTGACGACCCTAGTAGCATTTGGCGGTATCTATTACTTCGGACTCCTTGGTGTTGTCTATGGTCCTATCGTAATGATTGTTATCGTCACGACAATTACGACTTACGTCACATACCGCAAACAACAAGAGCTATCAGCCAAGAACTAAGCAAGTTTTTTGTATATAAGGTCGGCAAGTTTTTGCACGACTGTCATACTGATAATAACGACCAGTAGCCCCACGAAGCCATTGACCACGACGTCCTGGTTAAATATCAGTTCAATTACAGCAAGAAAAACAAACTTCGAGCTGAACATGACAAACCATACGCCAAAGACCAAGCCTACTTTGGCGGCCTTGCCTGGACGAGCCTTAAACCAGCCAGCCACCACATCCTTGAGGCGGAAGGTAAGAAAGGTGAGGATCTGCATCACAAAAGCAAGCGCGAATGTAACTGAATATGAAGAAGTCGAAAGTATATCAGTATAGTCGTTGAAAAAACCAAGAACAGCCGCATAAATGAGCGTCCCAACAAACATATCAAGGAATAACTGCTGTTTGCTAGATCGTGTTGTCATGTGTTTATCATAGCAGATACGCATACAGTAGCGTTTTTATCGACGTTATACCGCCCCGTCATAGTAGGTGATTAGGCACATCCGTGCTATGCTAACAGAGAAAGATTGGATGACACAAAATTATGGCCAAACACAAGAACTGGCACGGTGCATCACGAAAGCGTATTTTAAAGAAAAAGCTTAAGTCAAAAATGAAGTAGAGCCCACATGGGCTCACTTTTTTTACATTTAGTTCAGCGTAATTACGCGGCTTTTCGATGGGCATGGTACATGTCAACACCTTCTTGTTCTAATACTCCCCAATATAGCTGCGAGCTGCCTTTCGATGGATTGATCATGCCTCGCACGATGTAAGGCTCTTCGCCAGCTTGCGCCATAGATACGGCACGTTGCACAACAAGGTTAAAGGGACTCACGCCTGACATAGCTTCAAATGCAGCATTTCTTTTCTGAGCACCAGGGGTTCCTTGAATATTCACTATAGAAAGAACAGTGCCCTCATCTTCGGTATGAAGATTAAAGCCAGCACGGGCCAAATACTCACCGTCGTTATACAACTGGATTTGATACAAAGCTTCGGGGCAAGGTGTTACCACACTCTCTGACTGCTCATGATGACTTGATATCCGATCCGTTTGCGTCAGACGCAAATCAAACGCAGCATATTCATCACTTGTCGCAGCATATCGATCATTAATACTTCTCACGTGTTCGATGTTTTCCAGTGCACGGTTAAGCTGCAGTGTATTTGGTGGATTAAACGAACTTGTAAAACCAGTACGGTAACTGACATGATCAGATAAGTAAGTAGCGTTCCACGCATTTGCAAAGTTAATAGCCTTAAAGCCAATCGTACGTTTTACCTCATCATACCGAGACAAAAACGGCCAGCGCGGGTCATAGTCACCAGGTAAAAAGCCGTACAGACTAAATGCTGTTTCAATCAGCGAAATAGGCTTTTGAAGAAATGGCGCGCTTATTCCAGCTGATTCACGCTCTGCAGATGACTGTAATGACATTATATTTATATTATAACACATCATAAGCAATTTGTACATATATAGCTTACCGGCTAGTACCAACGCAAGTGATGGACGAGTATGCCATAATAGAAACATGAAAACACAATCCTATGCAGCACCAGCAGCCAACAAACCACTTGAACTATACGAATTTGATAGGCGCGAGCCGAATGACAACGATGTTGAATTTGCAGTGCATTATTGTGGCGTGTGTCACAGTGATATCCACACTGCTCGTGGTGACTGGGGCGAGGTCTTGTACCCATGTGTTCCTGGTCACGAGATAGTCGGGGTCGTCACGCGTGTCGGCAGCGCCGTATCAGCGTACAAGCCAGGCGACCGAGTAGGTGTTGGCTGCATGGTCAACAGTTGTGGTGAGTGTGAGGCGTGTAAGCGCGGTTACGAGAATAACTGTTTTAACGGCACAGTTTGGACGTATAGTTCCAAAGATCCTATCGACGGCAGCGACACCAAAGGCGGCTACTCAACTATTATGGTCGCGCCTGAACACTTTGTACTGGCTATCCCTGATTCACTGGGCCTCGCCGAGGCAGCACCACTGCTGTGTGCGGGTATTACAACATACTCGCCGTTGATGCACTGGAAAGTAGCCCCAGGTATGAAAGTGGGTGTGATAGGGCTCGGTGGGTTGGGTCACATGGGTGTCAAATACGCAGTATCAATGGGTGCTGAGGTCTGGGCTATTACATCGTCGCCAGACAAAAGGGAAGTCGCCGAAAGCTATGGTGTTACAGGCGTGATTGTATCCAGCGACGAAGAGCAGATGAAGCAAGCAGCAAA
>JAKQOF010000032.1 GCA_029565375.1 bacterium | reverse complement strand
TAGCGTTGGATTGATGGTTATTGCCGCAACAGGGCAAATACCCGCCATTGTGGGGGCAGGACTGCAAGAACTGGTAGACGATATTGTGATTTTGAACGCGCTGCGTGCACATGGCACATTATTTACAAAACGTGTCTAGTATGATATAATAGTATTAATATGTCCATGTCTGAGAACGAAGATGGTGGCCTGTACGGCGAGCCTGAAATAGAAAAATACGTACCGACTGCAGGTCAGCGTTTTCGCGAGCATGGTAAGGTAGCCTTGGATTCGGTCGGCATGATGTACTTCGACCCAGGGCGCCAACAACAGTGGCGATCAGAACTATATGACGCAGTAAAACTGATGAACGCAGCCTTTAGAGACGCTGTTCAGGCACTCTTCGACACTGCAGAAACGCCAGCGGCGTTTGTGTCTGGTGTGGCAGACTTGATGATCGATCAAGAGCTTGAACGACGATCATTTGAGGCACGAATGATTCCTGATCCAGCGATAGTGCGGTATGACAGAGCCACCCTTGAGCAAGAGATAGCAAAGATTTACGATAAAGTTACAGAGTCAAGGTTGTTGGTGCACTATATCGCAGCTATCCAAGTCAAAGGCGCTGATGTTGATTTGCAGCGTATGATTGATAGATTTACTAGTATTTAGCGGATACTGGCGATGAGGTCAGGAGAGTTTGGCTTGGGTGAGTTGATGGCGTCGCTGACGCGGGTGATTGTCAGTAATTCAGGATCATAGGGGCGCATGATTTTGTATAGCGAATTGATGTCTTGGATATCAGGATTCAGCCAGTCTGCCTCGTCGGCCGGGTCAATGATAACTGGCAGTCGGCTGGGAGTCATGTCAGACTCGACGCCGCTGTTTGTCGTAATGATGGCGCACATACCGAACTCTTTGCCATCAGGGTCTGTCCATGTGCCGTACACACCGGCAAATGCAAAGAGCATTTGGTCAGCTGGACGAATGTAATAGGCTGCTTTACCGCTTGGCAAGTTGCGCCACTCGTAAAAGCCATTGGCGGGTATGAGGCAACGCTGAGTACGAATTGCGGATGCCCACGTGGGTTTGTCAAAAATGCGCTCACTGCGGGCGCTTTGCGTTTTGTACCGAAAAATACCGTTGGTGTCTTTGGCTGTGGGTGCAACAAAGCCCCATATCATCTTTTCAATGGCACGTTGGCCATCACGAACAACAATCACCGGAACTGATGCGGCCGGTGAGATATTGTAGCTGGGTTTAACACCCTTTGGCACGCCAGCGTCAGGCGCAAAGCGTTTGCTGATAGTGGCGGTGTCGTACAAGGCAAAGCGTGAAGTCATGGTTACAGTATACGTGATTTGTCCCTTAAATAACAGAGAAGGGGATTGACAAAATAACAAAAAAGTGTATAATGTGTATCGTGAACATTAAGATCCCGTTGTTCTTGGCTGCGTGCGTTGCCGCTGCCATCTGCCTTACAGGCTGTGTCGCAACCGCGACGCAGATCAACACACTCGACGCCCAGGGGTGCGCCACCCCAACCGAGTTCGAAGACTCGTACGACGTGTTCGTCCAGGTCTTCACTGACTGTGAGGTCGCATCCGACAAGCAGCAGCTTGCTGGGGCACTCGGTCTCGGAGCACTGTATGTGCCCCGTGCAGACGTGAAGGTCGATGGCACCTGGCTGAGCCCGGTTGGCAATAACTGTGTTCTGCTCGTCGCAACCGACGATAACAGCACTGTTGCCATCGCCCTCATGTCGCGCTTCTCGTTCTTCGAGACGCTCACCACGGGTGCCATCTCTGTGCGACAGGCAAAGGACTACATCGACGCGCACCGCGAGTCGCTGTGCGTCGAATTGCCGACGATCTAGTTCACCCCGCCAGGGCCCGACGTCGCGCAAGCGATGTCGGGCCCGGCCTAACCCTGAATTGATATTAAAAAACCGTCGTTATGACGGCTTTTTTGTTGGTTAGGCAGCTTGGTCTGGGGTTTGGATATCGATGGCGACTTGCGGTATATATTGCGTCGTAAACTTGCTGATTCTTTTGACCGGTGCTACTTCGATGACGCTACTGCTCTCTGGTTCGGCCTCAAGCCTTGGTTTAGCCGTGCGAATAATCGGCTTATCTGTCGAGAGGATCACTCTGTCGATTTGTGAGTAGTAGTCCGTAATATGACCAGTCACACCCTCTGGCACGTCACTAAGATTGACGTTAATTGCCGGTGCTTGTATGACGGTATCTTTCGATTTTGGACTAAGGCTTGTTACCGTGATTGGGCGACCATCGACAAGTTCTGTGACGCGCTCACGCGCTGAGAGGTGAAAAGCACGTTGAGCTACGTTAAGTAGTGAAGGCCGGCCAGCATCCCGCAAGTAGTCGAGTCGTTCTAGGCGCATAAGGGTGCTTTGGTCTGTGCCATGAACGAGATCCAATGCTTCAGCTGCGCTGAGCCCGTGCTCGTCAAAGACCTGCTCGATGTGTCTTGTTCCTTTTTTCTCGTCTTCCCATGCAAAGCGTAGTCCTTTCGATATCTCGGCGTTGACATGGGCTGTCTCTACAAAGATATCAACGAGTTGTTGGCCTTCGGTTTTTTCTGGCATTGATTAACTCCTTAAAGTGTTAGAAATACTATGGGTTGTAATGGGCGATATTGCAAGCGTGAGTATTAACGAAGTACAGCACGGGCTACGTCGGACTTTTGTCGCATGTTTGCTGTATCGTTACGCTTCTTTGTGTCGGTAACACCCCGAGAATGTTCGGCACGGGCACGCATGATTTTCGCGCCTTCGACAGAGCTACTAAAAATAAGAACGGCTGATTTAGTCAGATGGCGTTTTGTTCGTTCATAAATATACGGTTCTACGGTTGGCTCGGGGATTTCCTCAATCTCTATTGGTAATGGTGAAGAGAATTCGGGAACAAAGACCACGCCGGGAACTGGCTCGGTATATGGCTCGTTTGGATGTTCGGGGTGTGAAAATGTCATTTTGTATATACTATAGCACAAGCATAAACAAAAGTCAATTATGACTATTGGCAAAACGAAAGATATGATGTATAGTATCGCAAGTTTGTTATAACAATTTTAAGTAAGGTGAAAAGAGCGTGTCTGAGTTTGCAGGTGCAACAGGTGAAGGACAATTAGCAAGAAAAGCCGATCAGCCAGATCCACGGATTGAGCAGGTTGCTTCCCTCCATTTAACACTCCATGAGTCTGAGGGTGACTATGAATTTTCAGGCTATGCATCAAGCCCACGCGAGAACAAGGATTATTGGATTATTCACGTTTCTGAAAAGGGAAAAATCATTCATGACACAACACTTCCTCGCCTCGATGGAGGCGCAACGTTTTCACACAACGACCTGACGATACTTGGCGCAGAGGTAGACCGCTTGAAGCGGATATTCAGTACAGATATTACTACTGTACCTAGTATTTAGGCGTAGGATAGATAGTATGACTGAGATATCTATTGGTGTTGGGCCGCACCCTCAACCGTGGCCAACTGACGCTCGCTATGACGCAGAGTTGTTAGCCAATGGTGATACGCGTAATGTTGCTGATAAATACCGCTACTGGACAGTTGAAGCGATCAAAGCCGACCTGGACACAACGCGGGTTGATTTGCATGTGGCGATTGAAAACTGGCAACACGACATGAACATTGGTACGATTGTGCGCAATGCCAATGCGTTTAATGTCGCGGCGGTGCATATCATTGGCAAGCGTCACTGGAACAAGCGAGGGGCTATGGTAACAGATCGCTACCTGGATGTGTTCCATCACCAAACGGTTGCTGACTTTGTGGCAGCAGTAGGCGACAGGCATATCGTTGCTGTCGATAACCTGCCTGGCAGCGTGGCGCTTGCCGAGACGGCGCTACCAAAGAAAGCCGTGTTGGTCTTTGGTGGTGAAGGGCCAGGATTATCGGACCAGATGGTGCAGTCAAGTGAAGTGATGGTGGCGATTGAGCAGTTTGGATCAACACGGTCCGTGAACGTCGGTGTTGCGTCGGGTATTGTGATGTATGCGTGGATGCAGCAGCACGCATTGAATAAATAATCTATTTCTCGATAAACTTGAATAAACATGAACTATATGCTATAAAGAAACTATGGTATATCAATATAACCAACAGCACCATGTACATATTCTGCCGGAGCATGTCGGTTAATTTTCTTTTGTAAATAATATTTGAATAAAAACGCCGAACATCGCTTCGGCGTTTTTCGTTATTAAAAATATTTTACATGGAGAATCATTATGAAAAATGGTGAGTATGTCTTAACAGAAGACACAGGCGCAATAGTACAAGATCTATATGGTGGCGTGGACAAAGAAAGTAACGCATTGTATCTGGGCAGAGTAGCAACAATATTGTCGGACTCGTCCCTAGAATCAACGATACGCGTCTTTGATGAGGAATCGATAGATGTAGCAGTGTCCGAGAGGATGACCTCCGCCCTCGACGCTGACCCATACGCGGTATGTCTTATTTTGGATAGGTATTTAGGGCGTAATATCGAGAATGACCCGATGTATGCCGATAGGATAAAACGGTTTTCGATTACAAGAAGCTACGATGGTCAAAAAATATCGCGCATTGGTCAACCGAGTCCTAGCGAACAGGTAGAAACTATGGCGGACACGTATGCTGAGACAGACAATAAGAGGCTATATTTGGTCGACGACGGCTTCTTTAGTGGCGGCACAGTGAGTGACGTCCGAAAGCGAGTTGAACAAGTTGGCATTGATGTTGTGGGTGCGATCGGCTTTTTGCAGTCGAGAGATGCGACGATTGATGGTATTGACATTGACGGAGTGGCAATAATACCGCAATTGGAGGAGTGGATTGATTTGCGCGACTTCAGTATGTTTGGCGGAAAGATAAATAAAAAGGGTCAGAGTGGTCGCGCAGCCTCAACGGTACCGTATATTGCGCCGTGGGCAAATGGAGAAGCGGCAAGTTTGAATATGCGGCCGGATTTTTTTGATATCAGCACTAAGATATTGGATGCGCAAACAGATTTGTTGCGGTCCTATGAAGACAGGTTCGGTACTTTGACGGTCAGAGACATGGTGAAAGCAGGGTATGCAGTACCAACCAATATTGATAAAACTATTCCGATCACTCTCAACACAAATGTTGTTGAGTATTTGCAAATGTGCCGTGAAATAGTGGCTCGCGAACAACAGCGCCAGGTGGTAATCATTGATATGGACGGCACGCTATATGATTTGGTGTCTGATAAAGATGCAGGATACGATAGCTCACAGCTAAAGCAACGTGTTGAAGCAAATGCGCTCCGATTTATAAAAGATAATATTGGTGAATCTGATCCTGAAGATGTTTTAGCAAAAGGATTGAATGACCCAATTGGGATAAGCGCCTATCTTCAACAAGAATATGGCGTTGAGCGAAGTGTGTATTTTGACACAGTATGGGATATAGATCCGGAAGGAATTGTGAAGCGGGACGAACGGCTCATTGAAAAGCTATTGGATACAGCGGGTGGCAGTATTGGTTCTGACACAATCAAGTTAATTCTGTTAACCGCGGCACCACGCGCATGGGCGAAGAATGTGCTTGAGTATTTGGGGTTAGAGGACGCGTTTGAGGCAGTATATTCTGGTGAGTCGTATGGTCGTAAGCAAGAAGTGATGGAAGTACTTGCAGGTCGCTATAATCCGAGCAACATGGTATCGATTGGCGATCAAATGACTAGCGATATTTTGCCAGCAGAAGCGCTTGGAATGGCAGGGCGATTAGTACAATCAACAAGCGATACTCTGCGCGTTATTGAGGCGCTACAGTCATGAATAGAATTATCATAGACACAGATCCTGGTGTTGATGACGCGCTTGCCATTGCGTTTGCACTGTCGTCACCACTCGACGTAATAGGAGTATCGACAGTATTTGGCAATTCATCGGTCGCGGATTCGACTCAGAATGCGCTGACGATCGTTGACTTGCTAGAAAAGAATACACCAGTGTATGCAGGCGCACGTCGTCCGATGAATGGTAAGTCAAAACGTGCTAGCTCACATGGTAAGAACGGCTTGGGAGGGCTTGAGCTAAAAACTAACCGCACTCAACAGCAAGCCGGCGCACAGAAGTTTATTGTTGAGCAACTACGCTCGGCCAATGAACCGATTGACATTGTTGCTATTGGCCCTGCTACAAATATTGCCTTAATATTAAAAAACTATCCAGATGTTGTAGCAAAGATTGGTCAGGTGGTGGTTATGGCTGGTGTTATTGATGCTGCAGGCAACATTACCGACAAAGCGGAGTTTAATGCTTATAATGACCCTCTCGCATTACAAATAGTTTTGTCAGCCCCGATTAGAACCGTACTAATACCGGCTGATGTGTGTCGAAAAGTTGTTTTTACGACTGATGTGTTTAATCGAATAAGGAACGAAGGGATGAGAGACGCTATGTTAAAACTAACAGCGGCCTATATTACATATTACCAGCAAAATGATGACTTTGAGACGTTTGAAGGAGGAGTAATGTATGACCTTTTGGCTGTAGCTTACATACTAAATCCGACACTATTCACTACGATAAATTCAGAAGTGAGGGTTAATCTAGATGGAGGTCCTGACTACGGCATGACGACATTAGGTGATAGTAAAGCAGGGTCGCTTGTTGCTAGGGATGTCGATGCGAGTCGTGTTAAAGGACTTTTTCTGGCGACGCTTAATGGTACAATTTAAACAAGGAAAAACTATGAGTCTATCATCACAACCATACAAAGGCACACGCGATTATTATCCGGAAGATAAACGGATTCAAAATTATATCTTTAATGTATGGCGACGCGTGTCGGAGCGATACGGATACGAAGAGTACGGTGCGCCGACGCTAGAACCGTTGGAAGTATATGCTGCCAAGAGTGGGCAAGAGCTTGCAAATGAGCAAACGTACACATTTACTGATCGCGGTGGTCGCGTGGTTGCTATTCGTCCCGAGATGACACCGAGTGTCAGTCGTATGGTGGCTGCGCGTCGACAAGAATTGGCGTATCCAGCGCGTTTGTATAGCGTTGCTAACTTTATGCGTTACGAGCGTCCACAACGCGGCCGTGAACGCGAATTTTGGCAGTTGAACGTTGATATCTTTGGCGTCGACACAATTGCAGCAGATGCAGAGGTGATTGCGGTAGCAAATGCCATTATGAAAGAGTTTGGTGCGAAGGATAAAGACTACGTCATTCGGGTGAATAATCGTAACTTCATCAATCTGATGATGAGTGAGTACCTGGAGCTTGACGCCAAAGCAACGCAGGCGATGATTAAGTTACTTGACCGCAAGGACAAGATTAGCGAAAGCGACTTTACTGATCAGGCGACTGCCATAGTTGATGACAAGAGTGGTGAGCGGTTGAAAAAACTGCAAACGTTGTTACGCGCAAAGAACATCGCTGATCTGCCGACAGACATTCGAACCAGTCTGCCTGCAGTTGAACTAGAGGAGTTGTTTACTATTTTGGAGCAAGCCGGCGTCAAGAACGCAAAGTTTGATATCACATTGATGCGTGGCTTTGACTATTACACCGGAACAGTCTTTGAAGTGTTTGATACCCACGAGGAAAACAGTCGTTCGTTGTTTGGCGGTGGCCGTTATGATGGCCTGGTGGGACTATTTGGTGCAGAGCCAATATCGGCAGTTGGTATGGCGCCAGGTGGAACGATGATCGAAAAGTTTTTGGAAGTGCACGAATTGCTGCCAAAGCTAACGTCGACCACAGATATTTATATTGTTGTTTTGGGCGACGTGCAAAAGGCCGCTGACAAGTTGGCACGACACTTGCGTAGTGAAGGTGTGAACGTTGAACTGGATATTACTGACCGCAAACTAGATCGTCAGATTAAGACCGCTGTGAAAAAGAACATTCCCTACCTTTTGTTTATTGGCGAAGACGAAGTGAAGAGCGAAGTCTATACGCTTAAAGACACCACCAGTACCGAAGAACAAAAAGTCGGATTCGCTCGGATTGTCAGCATGATGCGCGATCGTCGCCGTGTGACCGACGATGACGACATTCTTGATTTGGAATAGATCATCTCCTTTGGTATACTCGTTTGAGTATGAAAACCACCATTAAACACCTATCAGATACCAAAGTTGAACTCACAATAGTACTAGGAGCAAGCGAACTTGCCGACGCAGAGCAAGTTGCATTGACCAAGCTTGCCCGTGATGTGAAAGTCCCTGGCTTTCGCAAGGGAAAAGTGCCAGTAGCGGTTGCACAGAAAAATGTAGATCCAGCAAAACTACAAGAACAAGCCTTAGACGATGCGATTAGCAAAGCTGTCGCAACTGCCTTTACTGAAGAAAAAATTCAGGCGCTTGATCGTCCTACGGTTGAAGTGAAAAAGTTTGTCCCTAGTGAGACTGTAGAATTTACGGCTGAAGCTGAAATTTTACCAAAGATTACACTTGGCGACTACAAAAAGTTAAAGGCGACAATTGAAAAGCCAGTTGTTGCGGCGAGTGACGTGACCGACGTGATTGAGCGTATGCGCCAAGGCTTTGCTGTAAAGACTGATGTGACTCGTGCCGCCAAAGACGGTGACGAGACGATTATCGACTTTGTTGGTAAAAGAGATGACGTTGCCTTTGACGGCGGCACAGCGACTGATTATGCGCTGACACTGGGAAGTAACTCGTTTATTCCTGGATTTGAAGAAGGTATTGTTGGCCATAAACCTGGTGATACGTTTGACCTAGAGCTGAGCTTCCCTGACACCTACCACGTCGCTGACTTGAAGGGTCAAAAAGTGACCTTTACGACCACACTCAAGGCGATCAAAGACCAAACACTACCCGCAGTCGATGATGAGTTCGCGGCGAAGGCTGGTCCGTTTACGTCAGTTGCAGAACTAAAGGCCGACATTAAACGTGAACTTGCTGCGCAAAAGGAACGTGAAAGCCGCGACAAGTTGAAAGATGACTTGGTTGGTCAATTGATCGAGAAAAGCAAAGTGCCTACTCCAGAGGTTTTGATTACAGATCAAGCTGCGTCGATTGAGCAAGACTTTGAGCGTAATTTGATGTACCAAGGCTTGTCGCTTGATGATTATTTGATTGCACAGAAGTTTAAAGACAAAGAAGACTGGATCGAAAAGGAAGTTAAGCCAACTGCCGTGAAGCGTGTGAAAGCTGGATTGGTACTGGCCGAGCTGAGCAAGGTTGAGAAGATTGACGCTACGACAGACGAACTAGCAGCACATGTCGAGTTGTACAAACAGCAATATGCAAACAACCCACAAGCGCTGAAGCAGTTTGAGCAGCCAGAGGTGCAGCGTGATATCGCAAACCGTTTGCTGACCGAAAAAACAGTTGAACGCCTGGTTGAATTGAATACAAAATAGACACAATTTTTATGAACAAAAGCGCTCCTGCTTGCCGGAGCGCTTTTTAGATGGTATTATCTTTCAGCTGTAGTCTTGTGGTAACGCGCGGGAAGGCAGCCGTAAAGACCGACGCTGTCGGTCGTGTGGCCCTAGGTCACTTCCGTCAAGAACTAACCGCCTGCATCTTCGGATTGGCAGAGCGACGTCTTGACGCTTCACTGAAATAAAGTCGGGGGTGGACGTTCCTTCACGGGTTCGTTCACCCTCGCACCAAACGTAATATACCTTTGACGCGATACTACGCGTACGTAGTGCTCGGGTATATCTGGTAGGATGGCCGGCCTCAGCCGCGGGCTGGCCTTCCGAAAACACCTAGTGCGAACAGGTGGGATGAGCAAATCGTTTGACGACACACTAGGAATCGGTCGTCTCGATTGCTCATCCAAAGCTTCTGTAGGGCTTGTCTCTCTACAGAAAAGGCTCGGCTCACGCCGAGTAACGGGTCGAGACTCCTCACCTCGATTCGCGACGACACTCCACTGGATTGGTCTTGGGGTGTCGTCGCACCTAATCTTCGCGGTCGGCTAACCGCGAGGCTCCCGAAAGGGAGAGAGCGGGTGGTGGTATTGGTGATTCCTTCCTCCACCCGCTCTGCGGGACAACTAGTTGAGCGATTGCTCCTTTGTCCCCAGTAGCACACAACCCTCGTAGAAGTACGAGGGTTAAACATATCCTTATGACATGAATCTAGCACTCACTTGCAACGAGTGCTAGATTTGTATACAATTGATGTATGAGTAAACCATCAAGCTATTTGGTACCAACGGTTATTGAGAAGACATTTGAGGGTGAACGAGCCTTTGATATCTATTCACGACTGTTAAACGAGCGGATTATCTTTTTGGGTGAGCAAGTGAACGAGCACACAGCAAACTTGGTTGTTGCGCAGTTGCTGCACCTTGCCTACGAGGACCCAAAAAAGGACATCAAGCTGTATATTAACAGCCCTGGTGGTAGTGTGTATGACGGTATGGCTATATACGACACGATTCAGTTTATTAAGCCAGACGTGCAGACAATCGGCATTGGACTTCAGGCGAGCATGGGAGCGTTCTTGCTATCAAGCGGCACAAAAGGAAAGCGATTTGCACTGCCACACGCGAAAGTAATGATTCACCAACCAAGTTTAG
>JAKQOF010000024.1 GCA_029565375.1 bacterium | reverse complement strand
TAACAAATGTCAATACTAAAGGCGGTTGCGTTGATCTTTAACGTCGTCTTCCATAGGTGCATCATCTTTTGTGTATTCGATGATCTCAGCGGGACTCCGAACCCCAAAATAGCGGACCGGCTTCTGCTGTTCTTTGGCCTGGATTACTTCTGCCAATACCCCATTACTAACAGGTCCAAAGACCCAAATCTCATCCGATCTTGCGACAAGAACATTATTCGCTTGGCGGACAGTATCTCTTTCGACAGTATCGAACATAAAGTAATCGAATACCATGAAAGGGTTAAGTGGTACACCGTCCTGCTCAAGCACGAACTTGGAGATAAACATCCGAAAATAAAAGATATGCTTTGACATTGCCGTGTAGACAAGTGGTCTTGCCTCGCCAAGTTGAAGTGCTCGATGTTTAAAGTCTGCCATTATGCTTTCTCCAATCCTATCCTTAGTTCACTGCCCTCAACTGATACGACCGTTTGATATAAATATATCCCTGAAGATATCGCCTTTGCGAGTGTTTCGTCGGCAATTGTATTCATATGTTCGTGAATCGCCGCGTTTAGCTCTTTGTCATCAGTTTGCAAACTCAAGTTAATGCGATCATCGACGTTCAGGCCTGCGTCTTTACGCGCATTTTGAACAAACCGAATTACTTCACGCATCAGTCCTTCGCGGTGTAGCTCCGGTGTAATAACATTTTGCAACAAGATATTTGGTTCCATAAGACCAGATAAAGCGAATAATTCGCCGTACTCAGTATCAAAAGCAAGTGACTTATTTAGAATGCGTAAATCTTTAATATTTAGTTCTTCTGTAATGATATCTACTGCATCGTCGTCAAGGTCATCGTCATGATCAACAACAACTGCATACTCGAGTGGCTGCCTAACCTTTATCTTTAGCCGCGCACGTAATGATAGACCCTCGTTAACAACAAGTCGAACATATTCCATCTTACGCACAACGAGCTCGTTCACATGCCCACTAGCTGGCCAATCAAGCAAGTGCACGCTCTCGCCACCAGTCAACTTTTGATATAATTCTTCAGCCAAAAATGGTGTAAATGGTGCAAGGACCTGAGACAACTGCACTAAAACGTAATGAAGTGTTGTATATGCGTTGTCTTTGTCCGTGTCGTCACCTGACTTCCAAAAACGACGACGGCTGCGACGCACATACCAGTTACTGGCGTCCTCGATGAACGGCAAGATTGGTTTGACTGCGTTGGGAATGTCATATGCATCCATATGCTTTTCAACCTCAGCAGTTAGTTGATGGACACGACTGACTACCCATTGGTCGAGTGGATTCGTGAGCTGGTCACTCGGGTCAACCACTTCACCGTTAAACTCCCAGCCATCGACTTCTGCGTACATTGTAAAGAAGTCGTACATGTTCCATACCATCGAAAGCTTTCGTGCAACGTCCCCTACTTCTTTGTCCTGAAGCGCAAAATCTTCGCCTGATAGTAGTGGCGACTGTAGTAACAAGAAGCGCAGGCTATCTGCTGAAAATTTGTCCATCAACTCGTTCGGGTCTGTGTAGTTACCGTAGCTTTTGCTCATCTTGCGACCATCGTTACCGGCTACGTTACCAGTCACGATCACGTTTTTAAATGAGTTTTCGCCAAACAAGGCAACGCTCATCGCATGCATATAGTAAAACCACGCGCGGACTTGTCCGATATATTCAACAATGAAGTCGCCCGGGAAGTTCTCTTCAAACTTCTCTTTGTTCTCAAACGGATA
>JAKQOF010000116.1 GCA_029565375.1 bacterium | reverse complement strand
GCTGCACCGATAGCAACGACTTCGTCAGGGTTAACACCCTTCAACGGGTCTTTACCAAAGATTGATTTTACCTTCTCAACAACTGCTGGCATACGAGTCATACCACCAACCAGAACGATTTCGTCGATCTCGCTTGCTTTTAGGCCTGCATCTTTTAGTGCTTTTTCGACAGGTGCTTGCACGCCGTCGATAAGGTCTTTAACCAACTCTTCAAGCTTACTGCGAGTCAACTTGTACTCGAAGTGCTTTGGACCCTCGGCATCAGCCGTCAAGAATGGAAGGTTAATCTCGGTTTCAGGAGTAGAAGAAAGCTCTTTCTTGGCTTTCTCGGCTTCGTCCTTAAGACGTTGCATAGCAGCCTTGTCAGACTTAAGATCAATACCCTGTTCGTTCTTAAAGACATCCAAGAAGTGATTGACAATACGGTTGTCAAAGTCCTCACCGCCAAGGTGTGTATCACCGTTAGTTGACTTCACTTCAAACACACCGTCGCCAAGTTCAAGGACAGATACGTCAAACGTACCACCACCAAGGTCAAATACGGCGATCTTCTCGTCCTTTTTACTATCCAAACCGTATGCCAACGCAGCAGCTGTTGGTTCGTTAATAATACGCTTTACTTCAAGACCAGCGATCTTACCAGCGTCTTTGGTTGCTTGCCTTTGCGAGTCATCGAAGTACGCAGGAACGGTAATAACCGCTTCGGTGACTTTCTCGCCGAGGAACGCTTCTGCATCAGCTTTAAGCTTTGAAAGAATCATAGCTGATACTTCTTCTGGACTGTAATCTTTGTCACCCATCTTTACGGCAACGCCGTCACCCTTTTTCACAATCTCGTACGGCATGATATCAAGGTCTTTCTGAACCTCTTTATCACCAAATTTACGGCCAATCAAACGCTTCACACCATAGATAGTGTTCTTTGCATTTGTAACACGCTGACGCTGTGCAACCTGACCAACTAATCGCTCGCCGCCTTTGTTGATAGCGACAACACTTGGTGTTGTGCGGTTACCCTCAGCATTTGCGATTACCTCTGGCTTACCAGCAACCATATACGCAACAGCGCTGTTCGTTGTACCGAGGTCGATTCCAATAATTTTACCCATAATATATCTCCTATTTTGTGTATACGTTATTCGTTTTCTATCTACAATCTTAGCACTCTACGTCCTAGATTGCCAAGTATCTTTAGTATACATAAGTTGGCACTCTCATGTCAAGAGTGCTAATATCATTTTTATGTACCTCTGTAAGGTATTGAAAATATATTCTACTTATGCTATAATAATTATATGATTCCATCACCTGTTCGCACAGTCGAGATCGGACACACCTATGCCCCTTACAGGCTTCTTCCTCTTAACGTTGGAGCCGACGAATATGGCCAGAGAATGTTTAGCGATACGCCCAAAGCAGCTCACATGCGCGAACTGGCAAGTAATTTAGGAGCAGGTACACTGAGAGTTGCATTACTTGACGATGTCGTTGTCGCAAAACGAGAACGTGAAAGTGAAGAAAATTCATGGCGCTGGTCTCTCTTTACCGGCACAAGTGAACAAAGTCTACAAATCGGTACAGGTGCTGAGATTGTCCAAAGAGAGTCACAGCTCGAACCCGAAGCTCGAAGATTAATTGAACAGATTCGTACTATGGATCTTCCGGAAGGCTACCGTCTCTCGCAAGATGGCCGTAAGATTATCACTGGAACGGGTGATGACCGATTCTATGTGCCATTAGAAGGCTACCATGCAACCGCTGGAGGTATCGGCACAATAGACGACCCTACACACCCAAGTTGTCAGATGCTTGACCTGGCTTGGCTGCGTAAACGACTCGCTATTGCACCAGACGCAGTCACTGTGCTGCCTGACACCGAGTGGTACCGCAGACAGCAAAGAGGAGTAGAAATTCTTAGTCGGCTCTTTCCCGACATGCATGATGCTCATATCGAGACAATTTTTACTCCTGAAAATACTTCAGTAGATGCAGGTAGCTAATGACGTTTACTACGCGACGTCTTTTCGAATAATGTGATCAATTGCGTATTGGTACGTTCCGTCGACCTTTTTGCCTGGATTAAAAATATTGAGTGGATCAAATAGATTCTTTACTTGCCCAAAGATATTGACCATCTCTGCACCAAATTGCTTTTCCAGATACGGTGTACGGATAATGCCGTCATTGTGATCGACACTAATCGACCCGCCAAACTGAATCACCAAGTCATTCACTTTTGTCTCAAGCTCCATAATCATCTGCGGTGCGCCTTCAGCCTCAACATCAATGAGCGGCACAAGACGGATACTGCCAGCGCCAATGTGCCCTGCGTAGGTGTATACCAAACTGTATTCGTCAAGAATTGCCTCAAGTTGTCTTAAAAACTCACCGTAACGATCGATGAGAACAATTGTGTCTTCCAAAAATGCTTCTGCACGGGTATGCGGCACTGGGTGTTCAAGCAGCATTTTAAAGCTTTTGCGGCGAATGGTGAGAAAGCTATTGATTGTTGCTGGGTCATCGATCCAAAACGTCTCGTGCCCCATACTCTCAAGCATCTCTTTAGCCTTTCCCGCCGTAATGTCCGCCTCAACCTGATCGTCACTTTCAAAAACCGACAAGATGACCATGTGTTTGCCTCGAGCGACCTGTGCACGCTCGGCATCCTCAGGCAGCAACTTTTCAGCAAGTTCGTAGGTGTAATGATCAAATGTCTCGCAACTCGCCGGATTATAGTGCAGCGAGGTCTTGACGACGTCTGACAAATTATCAAGGTCGGCAATCGGCGTCACAATCATGCGTGAATATGTCAGTCGTTTTACAAGCTTTAGCTCTGCCTCAGTCACGATTCCGAGTGTACCTTGTGATCCGACAAATAAGCGTGCAAGGTTAAAGGTTTGTTCATGAACGTCCCATAAGTCCCACAGCTGATAGCCTGCTGCATTTTTGATTGTGCGCGGATGGTGATCGGCGATGACGCGTTTGTTTGCTTCCAGGATTGTCGTCAGCTGGCGATAGATCTCCCCTTCAAATGTTGGTAACTGCTTTTTGTCTTCAACCTGATGACGTGTGAGCGGACCAAACGTATATTCGTTACCGTCAGATAACACAACTTTTAGCTCACCGACATTGCTGCTGGTTGGGCCATACTTAATTGATTTTTCGCCGCTAGCATTGTTACCAATCATGCCACCAATACCACAAATATCTCTCGATGATGTGTACGGTGCAAAGAGTAAGCCTTGCTCAGTTGCACGTGACTCAACCTCGATATGCATTGCGCCGGACTGTGCGCGAATTGTTCGACCTCGCTGGTCGACTGTCCCCACGTGATTAAAATACCGTTTTAAGTCCAGCACGTATCCTTCAGTCAGAGGACCACCCGACATACACGTGCCGCCGACACGCGGAGCGAGACTGACGTGATTGCCTGCAGCTGTCTCTCGCGTCGCCCACTTTACGGCAGACTCGATATCAACAACAGTGCGTGGCGCCAAGACTCCCGCGGGGCGCACTTCAAATACACTCGCGTCACGAGACGTCTGAATGATCGATTCTTCCGTAAGGTCAATGTCACCGTTGAAGTCATTTTTTAATGTTTGTGTGAGCCCACTCATACTAGTGCCTATTAAACACCTGTCGAGTAGTATCGGTCAAGGCGCTGATTACGAACGAGTGACTTTTACCATCGCATGACGGATAGGATGGCCGTTGAGCGTGTAGCCTGCTTGCATTTCCTCTGCGATCACTTCATGTTCACCGGTTGCCTCTTCGTCAAACTGAATCGCCTCGTGGAGATCAGGGTTAAATAGTGTACCCGGTGTCGCATCAATACGCTTCAAATTCAGGCTCTCAAGTGACTTTTCGAGACTCTTGGTCAAGTTACTAACACTCTGTACCCATGGATTATCTTGTAGTTCTGCAGGAGTATAGGCAATCGCACGCTCAATGTTATCAATGACAGGGATAAGTTTTAAAATGGCACTGACTTGACCGGACTCACGAGCTGATGTCTTTTCAAGTTCGCTGCGTTTGCGATAGTTCTCAAAGTCTGCACGCGTCCGCTGTACGTCAGCAGTCAATTCTGCGACCTGCTGTTCGAGTTGTTCCTGGATCTTACTTTTTGGCATATTACAAAACCTCCTCTAACATAGCGCCGGCATGTCGAACAAGTCGCATGACCTTGGCATAACTTTGACGAGTTGAGCCGAGAACTCCGATGTAACTTCGGTCACTGTAGGGTGAACGAAAGCGACTAATAATCAGACTAGCTCCACTTGTCTTACCAATAGGGTTCTCCGAGCCGATGTAGACGTTGAGAGGCTCGTTGGGTGCTGCTTCGCGTAACCATGGCTCAAGGTTATCAAGGAGTCGTGCGACGGCTTGTGTGTGGTTTGACGATGCAAACTCTGGTTGAGAAAAAAGATTACCAATACCGCTCAGGTATAGCTCGTCGCCGATTGTTGCCAAACCCAAGTTGTGCGTCAAATCAACAAGGCTGTCAACGGCACTACGGATCGCGCGGTCAGCACGGTCTGTCTGGTTACCAACGCGCGCTTCAATTGCTCGTGCTCCACGATCGACAAGTAACGATTGAGGTTCGTTGGCGTGTGCTTCGTTGAGCGTGTTCACATAAAAACGGTAGCCAGCATCAGTTGGTACGCGCCCGGCACTGGTGTGCGGCTGAGCGATAAGACCCATCTCTTCAAGGCGTGCCATCTCACTGCGAATCGTTGCACTTGATACATTAAAAAGCTGCGCCAGCATAACGCTGCCGACAGGCGCGGCAATCTCGGCGTGTTGTTCAATAATAGCTGCAAGTATCTGCATCTGGCGTTCTGTCATGCCATTATTGTAGCGTCGTTTAGCACTCAATGTCAATGAGTGCCAGTTAAGCAACTATTCGTTTGGCGATGCCTGATACTGACGCAGATCTGCCAACAATTGCCTCAGAACAGCGTGGCTATCTTCTATTTCCTGCTTGGTTGGCAGTTCGCCGTCAAGGACAATGCTGGCAATCTTTTTTGCACTCGCGTTAAAATCAACATTCATGACAGGCACAAACCGAGAATCCTGCAATGCATGTTCAATCTCTTTTTCAGCTGAACCCATACGATTGAGTATCTCAGCTTTGTCAGATTCAAGACCACCATGTCGTCCGCCAAGTCGCTGCAGCCAGGTCGTAAAGTTAGGCGGAACAATAAATAGCACCGTTAGGTGTTCCATGCCAAACTCAAGAAAATTATTCGCTCCTTGATAATCAATGGCAGTCAACGCCACAGTACCTGACTCGGCAATGCGCTCGTACTCCTTAATCAGTGAGCCGTTGACGCGTCCATGGACATCATTGACTTCGATGTACTCACCATCCTGTATCTTTTGTCGAGCTTGCTCAATACTCAAAAAGTAATATTCGACTCCTTCACGCTCCATGATACCGTTGTTCTCACGAGGCAAACGTGTCGTGCTGGTCACGACTTTTGTAAAGCGATTGTCGTTCATCATTGCGTTGATAATCGTGTCTTTACCAGCGCCGGTGATCCCTGTAAAAATAACAGTTCGGATATCTTTTAAGCGATCAATGACATCCTTGGGAGTCTGGTATGTGTCTACTAGGTTACGTGTTGTGTCATCCATTTGAGACATTGTAGCAGAACACGCTGACACTTCAAGATTCCCCTTGTAAATGTGCGGCATTTTGCTTATATTTATAGATAGTATTTAGCGAGAAAGAGGGAATCTATGGGACTAGGGAAAATCGAGATCATTTTACTAATTGTATTGGTGATTATTTTGCTATTTGTAGGCGCAAAAAAACTACCTGAACTTGCACGTGGTATTGGCCAATCAGCAAAAGAACTCAAAAACGGCTTTAAAGGCGACGAACCAGAAGTAGCAACAACAAAAAAAACAACCAAAAAAACAACGAAAAAATCTTAATTTAGAGGGTCATAACGTTGGGTAAGGTACAGTCAGTAGCGCAGCCAGCGACGACAGTTGTCGATCACGTCAAGGAACTACGAAAACGCTTTTTTGTATCAGCGATTGCACTTATCGTTGCTGGTGTTGCTGTGTACCTTTTCTACGAGCCAATTTTAGCCCTCCTACGGTCACCTCTTGGCGCACCGCTGTATTACACAAGTCCCGCAGGCAGCTTTGCCTTTGTGATGAAGATCTGCTTTATGGGCGCACTCGCCGTCACAATACCCGTGATTATCTATAACATCATTATGTTTGTGCGCCCGGCATTTGAAAAAGCATTGCCACTACGACGGGTCTATACCACCACAATCCTATCAGCACTACTCGCTCTTGCTGGTGCGGCTTTTGCATTCTTGTTTATCATTCCTGGTGCACTTCACTTTTTCGCGGGCTTTCAGGTCGATGGATTGAGTGCGCTGATATCAGCAGACGCATACTTAGGATTCGTCACCAATGTTATCATTACATTCATCCTTGTATTTCAACTTCCTCTTATTATTGCGTTTATTGACACGATTAAGCCTCTCACGCCGAAAAAGCTACTTGGTATGGAAAAGTGGGTCGTGCTTGGCAGCCTTGTGATTAGCTTTCTTGTTCCCTTTGCACTCGATATCACAACAAGCTTACTGATTGCGCTCCCTATTATCGTTCTCTACAACCTGACGATTGTGTTGATTGTTATTCGCCATGCCCAGATCAAACAACGTGAACTGCGAACGTTTCGCGCCACACAGCACATATCGCGAATTCCATCGTCAACCCTCGCACTCAGCGAACTATCATTTGAAGATTTAGTGGGAGACATAGCGTATACGCAAACGCAGCCACAGCTAGCAAAAAAATACACAACCGCACCTGTTGTGCCAACAATTGACCGTCCTGTTATGGACATCAATCGTCACGCGCGGCCTCAAATAGTTGAGCCAGCCGCTTGGGTTCACCGCGTACACGACCAAATTGCACCAAACCCACGCGCGCGAATCATATCCGACATCCAACCGCAGCAAACGCGTACCGCCTAGTCACGCTTCAACATAACAGTGAAGGCTTCCGATGGAATATCAACTTTGCCAAAACGCTTCATGCGCTTTTTACCTTTTGCCTGCTTGGCAAGAACTTTCTTTTTACGCGACACGTCACCGCCATACAAACCCGTCGTCACGTCTTTACGGTATGCCGACAAATCTGCACGTGCAATAAACTTACCGCCGATCGCTGCCTGAAGTGCCACCTGAAAGTTCTGCCTTGGTATCACGTCTTTCAGCTTGTCAACCACCATGCGGCCAACATATTGCGACTCAGATCGGTGTGCCATAATACTCAGTGCATCTATCATTTCACCGGCAACGTAAAAATCAATACGTACCAGATCTTCAGCACGATAATCATCCAATTCGTAGTTAAACGAGCCGTAGCCACTCGTGACTGACTTCAGCTGATCATAAAAATCTGTCAAAAGGTTTGCAAGTGGTGCTTCAAAACTAATTAAGGCTTGTTCATCGATATAACTTAAATTACTCTGTTTTCCGCGCTTGTTAATAATCAGTTGCAGGACAGCACCAATATATGTTTGCGGGACGACAATCTCGCCCTTAATCCATGGCTCACGAATCTCACGAACACGACTGACATCAGGAAGCTCACTAGCGCTCTTGATATCAAGCTCGTCGCCTGATGACAAACTGACTTGATAATCAGTTGAAGGATTTGTGACTACTAAGTCAAGATTATACTCACGCTCCAACCGTTCGCGAATAATATCCATGTGCAAAAGTCCCAGGAAGCCAATACGGACACCGAAGCCAAGAACAGGAGAGTTCTCAGGCTCAAACTGCAGCGCAGAGTCACTCAGACTCAGCTTTTCTATCGCATCTTTGAGGTCCTGATAGTCATCATTACTCACTGGGAAGAACCCAGCGTAGACAAATGGTTTTACTAACTTGTATCCTGGCAACTGTGAGTCAGTATGAGATCGTTTGGTTGTGACCGTATCACCAACGCGCGCATCACGTGTTGTTCGTAAATTGGTTACGACGTACCCAATCTCACCTGTTGTTAACTCTGGACCAGCCTGCATAACAGGATTAAGCGACCCTACTTCAAGAGCAAGTCCGTTGGCGTTCGTGGCAATCAACTCTATGGTATCGCCTTTTTTAATAGT
>JAKQOF010000100.1 GCA_029565375.1 bacterium | reverse complement strand
CGGTGAGTGGTGTGTCTTACCTTGAGTCGTTGCTGTCGATTGCAATACCACTTGTGATATTGGGCGAACAGTTGTCGATTGAGCTGGTTATCGGAGGCGTATTGATCATCATCGGTGTATATTTTGTCGAAACCGTTCATCACAAGAAGTCACATCAACACATTCGTGTCATGCAGCATCATTAGGTTGTATAATTGGATCATGAAAGCAATTTGGAATAACGAAGTCATCGCAGAAGCACCCGTAGCAGATTTAATACGCATTGAAGGAAACTGGTACTTTCCGCCTAAGACACTTGAATGGCAGTTCTTTACGGACAGCGATCATCATACAACGTGTCCGTGGAAGGGTGAGGCGAGCTACTACGACATTAACGTTAATGGACGTACAAATGACTTTGGTGCTTGGTATTATCCAGAGCCAAAACCTGGATCAATCGAGCGTGTGAAACATGATTTTAGTAGTTATGTGGCTTTTTGGAACGGCGTTGAAGTCGTAGAGTAAACGGCTAGTACTAGCGTTTTTTGATCATTAGCTCAAGATTTGAGATATAGTGCGCGGGGTTGACCGTCTTGTGCGTGCGTAAATATGCGAGGTGGATCTCGACAAATGGTAGGCGATTGTCAGGCCATTCAGGCGCAGTAGGACTGTACTTGCTGTAGGTTTGCATGTTGGGATCGTCTTGGAGTGACTGCAGCTTGAGCGTCACTTCTTCTAGCGTCATAGAGTGATCGCTTTTGATTTTTTAGGCTTCTTGACTTCTTTGCGCTTGTTTTGACCCTTGGCCATATTCGATTATCCTTTTCAGATGTAGTACGTACCATTATGCGCTAAATAGAGGTGAAAAGATAGTGTAGAATGGTGAGAGATGATTATTTATTATACAGATGGAAGTTGCAGCCCGAATCCAGGTCCAGGTGGATTTGCCGTTATTAAAGAAATGCAACCATGCCTTGTCGGCCACGAAAGTGAGTCGACAAATATACGGATGGAAGGCAAAGCGTTGATTGCCGCTATGAAAGATGCAAAAGGTGAAGAGTGTCAAATTTTTAGCGATAGTGAGTTTTGGATTAACGTCATTACTAAGTGGGCACCTGGTTGGGAAGCAAATGGTTGGCGCAAAAAAGGCGGAGAGATTAAGAACCTGGAGATTGTGAAAGAAGCGTGCGAACTATACAAGGCATCCCGTGCGACGCTGACGTGGGTGCGTGGTCATGAAGGTGATCCAGGCAATGAAATGGCTGATCAGTGGGCAAATGAAGCTCGTGAACAGCGCCTTGATGGATACGTTGCAAATTAAACATAGTACGTTGGCCTGCACTTGCGGTACAATAATTTTTAGCTTTATCTAAACAGAAAGACACTATGAACGAGACAAATGAACAAACGGACATTTTTTTGTGGGCAAATAATACAGACGGCATAAAAAAAGAACTTGATGTCGAGTTTTTCTTATTTAGTAAAAACTTTACACCGTATACTACTCAGTTTATGAGTGATTTAAACGCACAAATTAAGCCGATGTTTTTGTTTGATGTCATTAATTACGTGAATCTTGGTGCGGGAACCGGTTTGAGTGTTCGCGACTTCGAGATGTCTGACGCAGAAGAAAACGTACTCTTGCGTACAAACCTGTCTAATGTTCGTCATGCTGAAACATTGATTCACACGATTCAACACCAACGAGATGACATTATTGAGTTTAGCGAACAAGAGCATGAGTTTAAGCGTATGAAGGGTATTATTGCCCGTTTTACATCAAAAGACGCGTCTATGAAGCCGTTTTATGTGGTGAAACAAATATCACAAGGTCAGGTACTTCAAGGCGCGACAGCATGGGAGTTTCGCGATGGTAAGTTTGGTGCTTTTCAGGCCGATGTTGGATTGAAGATTGCATCGGATAATCAGGTGCTTATTGTGGGTGACGATATCTTTGTCTTTAACCAGGGTAAATTTGAACGCTTGTTTAATTACGATTATAAGAAGCAATTATTAGCTGACAAAAAGGTTGCCGAGATTGAAAAGCAATTTAAACTGAGTTTTCCAGACGGACTTGACCTGCAAACGTTGGTTCGCGACCGCAAGAAGTCGATGAATAAATTGCAAAAGATTGAGATCGCTGGCATTACTCAAGAGCAAGTTATTGACTACGCGGACGAAATGCAACTTGAGATTATGACAGACGATGCAGGCGCAATTATTATTTTGGATGGTAACGATCTGGATACATTTGTCAGTTTAATTAACGAGGATTACATCACAAGCGAGATCACCGGAAGACGGTATGAAGTGAAGAGCAAACGGTTGCTTGACCCTGCAGAAGGCGAACCACCACGCGGCTAGGCGAGCCCGGGTAGCGTATAATAGGGATAAATGAAACAGGGGATTGCATTAGAGGTCATGATGGCGGGCGAGAGCGTCCTTTTAACTGGACCTGCTGGCGCTGGTAAAACATTTACATTGAACCAGTTTATTCGCTATGCAAAAAGCGAGGGCAAACACGTATCAGTCACCGCAACAACAGGACTGGCTGCAACGCACTTGGGTGGTACCACGATTCATAGCTGGGCTGGCATCGGCGTCAGTGATGAGTTGGCAAGCGGGTTTGCAGAGCATATGGCGAAGGGTCGCAAAGAAATTATTGAAAAGACCGACGTCCTGATTATTGATGAGATTAGTATGTTGCATGATTTTCGACTTGATATGGTGGACACTGTGTGTCGTATCGTACGCGGTAGGGACGAGCCATTTGGCGGCATTCAGCTGATTATGAGTGGCGACTTTTTCCAACTGCCGCCAATTAATCGGGGGGATTCACGAGCAGGCGGCTTTGTCGTTAACAGTAAGGTGTGGCAAGAACTGGACCCTGCTATTTGTTATCTTGAGGAGCAACATCGACAGGACGATGAGGTATTGCTTGATATATTGAATTCACTACGAAGCGGTGAACTCCGTCGACACCACGCTGAAAAACTATTGGAGCGTGTTGGTATTGAGCCAGCTGAAGATGAGTTGTTGACCGAATTACATACCGTCAACATTGATGTCGATACAATTAATGATGCCAAACTTGATGAACTCGATGGCGATGAAATATTTTATACGCAAACAACAACAGGCAGTGAGGGCTATGTAGAGAATCTGCAACGGTCAGTGCTTGCTCCCGCAACACTCCGTATAAAAAAAGGCGCACTCGTTATGGCGGTAAAGAATAGTCTTGAACGTAAGTATGTGAATGGCAGTTTGGGAACAGTGATTGATTTTGAAAAAGGGACTGAGTATCCAGTTGTTGAGTTTAAAAACGGAAAAGTTGTCACGATGATGCCTGATACGTGGGAGCTTCGTGATGGTGATAAAAAGCGGGCGAGTATTAGTCAGATTCCACTTCGTCTTGCATGGGCGATTACCGTGCATAAGTCTCAGGGAATGACGCTTGACGCAGCACGCATAGATTTGCGTAAAGCCTTTGTTGAAGGCATGGGATACGTAGCACTTAGCCGAGTAAAAAATTTGCACAACTTGTATTTACTGGGTATTAATCAGATGGCGTTACGGATCAGCGAGGATGCACAAAATATAGACGTGCTTCTTCGTGACCATGCTGCACGGGACGCGAAACGATTCGCATATCTAGAGAAAAACATCGAAAAGCGAGCGACTGAACTTCCCAAGAAAAAACAGTCGGCGAGTGGCTGGTCTGATAAGATTGCCAAGATGAGGGAGACCTATCCAAATGCGTATCGGCCGTGGGAAGCTGGGCAAGACAGTCAGTTGAAAGAAAAGTTTTTAAACGGATCCAGCGTGAAGGAGTTGTCGAAAATGCTTGGTCGTCATGAGGGTTCAATTGTTATGCGTCTGCAAAAACACTTCGGTGAAGACGCCGTACAAACAGGGTTATAACGGTGTCATAAACGTTCGACCTGGAGTATAGTAAAAGCATATGGAAGAACCATTTAAGAAGACCGGTAATGACATCAAGATCGCCGTTATTGGCGGCGGTACAGGTAGTTTTACGATACTCTCAGCATTGAAGACGCACACGAAGCAACTTGCTGCAATCGTGAGTATGGCTGATGACGGAGGTAGTACGGGAGTCCTTCGTGATGAGTTAGGGACACTACCCTCTGGTGATGTACGACAATGCTTGGTGGCTCTCAGTGACTCTCCAAAAATACGAGACCTATTTAATTATCGATTTGAAGAGGGTACATTTGGAGGTCATTCGTTTGGCAATATTTTGTTAACCGCACTAGAGAAAATGACGGGAAGCTTTTCAGAAGCGGTTGCGACTGCGTCAGAGATCTTGCGTGTTAACGGATCGGTGATTCCC
>JAKQOF010000094.1 GCA_029565375.1 bacterium | reverse complement strand
CAGCTGGCTGGTTCTTGCGAAGCTTGTCAGCGTTTCGGATAGTCTTGGTCTTGATCTCAGCTTTTTTGACCCACTTTGGTAGTGTTACGCCAGCGTCAGCCAAAAGTTTGACGACACGAGGTGTTGGCTGTGCACCGTTATCAAGATACTTTTGAGCAAGTTCAACTTGCACATTAGCGGCTTTGGTGTGAGGGTTGTAGCTACCGACGTATGCAACAACACGGCCACTACTTGGGTGACGTTGTGCTTCCTGGACAGCCAGGCGGTAGGTTGCGTAGCCTTGGCGGCCAACACGTTGAAGACGAATTGCGAGCATGTATTATTTTCCTTTAATTGATCTGTCAGATCTGTTATATAATTTTACAACTTGTTCAAGTTTACACTAATATCGACGATACGTCAATCTGTATCACCATGCATTTTTTCGCGTTTTGCATAGGTCTCAAGTGCAGCCTGTGCCGCTTGTTGTTGCGCGACTTGCTTGCTGGGACCGCTCCCCTGACCGAGCAACGTATCGTTGACATACACACCAAGGGTAAATACCTTGTCGTGATCTGGACCAACTTCACTCATTACCCGATATTGTGGCGTTTGATTGTCAAAGCGCTGCGACACTTCTTGGAGGTGTGACTTAGCGTCGCGCCATGTGCCTGCAGCAAGGATTGCGTCCAGCTTGCTGGTGATATGTTTTTCAATAAAGACAGCGGCATCGCCGTAGCCACGCTCAAGATAAATCGCGCCAATCACCGCCTCAAAAGCGTTCGCGAGTATCTGTTGACGAGCACGATCGCTCCCCTGTTTTTCACCGCGACTCATACGAACAAGTGGCTCATAACCTAGCAGGTCTCCCGCAGCACCAATACTTTCCGTCCGCACCAATGCCGCCCGCCAACTAGTCAGGATTCCTTCTGGCTCGGTATAATTGCGAAACAAAAAGTCGGTGACCACCAACTCCAACACGGCATCACCCAAAAATTCAAGGCGTTCATTGTGTTCACTGACGCTTTTTTTGTGTTCATTAACATAACTGCGGTGAGTCAGTGCGGTAATAAGCAGTTGAATGTCAGTAAACTCAAAACCCAAGTGATCCCGCGCAAAATCTTGATATGGTGCAGTCAACATCCCACTCATTATAGTTTCTCCTGACGTATACGTTTCATCGCAAGTAACATCAATTTACCAATGTCTTCGTACTCAATCGCGTCGAGTGCATCGTGAAACTTGAACCATTTAATGCCATTCATCCATTCTTCTTTTTGGATGGCGTTAGTATCACCACCCGCACGCACCAAATAGATCTGCGTTGTCATCAGTACCAACTTGTCGACGCGTCGGTAACGGAAGTGAATCTTACCCAACCAACCAAGCACTTCTGTGTCTTTGAGACCTGCTTCTTCACCAATCTCACGCTTTGCGGTCTGCTGCGCGGTTTCGCCCTCTTCGATGTGACCTTTCGGTATTGTCCAACGATCTTTTGCGTCCTGAATCAGCAAAATCTCTACGCCACCCTCGGCGTCATGGCGAAAAACAACGCCACCAGCGGTTGGCTCGCGGACTATCTCCTGAATTGAAGGCTTTTTACGGCTAAAATATTTCTTGAATTTATCAAACTGAGGCGCTGCCATCGGTCTTTTCCTCCACAAGTGTTCGGTAGGCTGTACCAAGTACGCCGTTAACAAACTTGCTTGAGTTATCAGAACCAAACGCTTTGGCAAGCTCGACTGCTTCATTAATCGCAACTTTTGGTGGCACAATCTCTGCTTGGTGAAGCAGCTCGTACACACCAATTCGCAAAATATTACGATCAATGCGTGCAATCTGATCAATTGGCCAGTCGGGTGCAATTGGTGCAATCAAGGCATCAATGTCGTCCTGTACTTTCAAAACCCCTTTTACCAGTGTTGAGACAAATGTTTTATCTTCAATTGCCGTCTCGTAACGATCAAGGTTGCGCGTCAGAATCTCGTCAATGTCAACCGTCGTGTCATTCGACTGAGTGCGAAACTCATATTCGTATAATGACTGTAGTGCAACGATGCGACCAAGGTGGCGATTAGATGCCATAGCGTTTTAATTCTTTCTTTGATGATTTGTTTTAAGGTAAGCGAACTATACTGCAGCTTTTTTTGCAGTTTTGATTGAGAGGGCTTTGCCTGTCTCGCGCTTTGTTGTGCGTACTTTTACTGGTGACTTAGCGTTCACACGACGTGCTAGCTCAAGACGCAAGTGACTGCGACGGAGGCCAGTTTTTCGTGGACTGCTCTGTTTCTTTGGTTGGCCCATGGAAAGAACTCCTTTGTAGGTTATGTGTTAAAACTTATCTGTCATTATAACTGATGTCGCCCGGTTACTCAAGTGCTCACGCTTATAGCGGATAATTTTGCTTGACATTTATAAGCGTTAGTGGTATGATGTCTGCATGACTCAACAATCACCGCGTCCCGCATCACACAACGAATCTGGCCCACGAACCCTCAAAGGAGATATCGCGCGTGTTCGTGATTTTTTGACTTTTGATATCGTTGATAAGTTGAAAGATCCTAAATTTGCTGTCCCGGCGGCTCTGGGGACACTTGCGGTTGGATTAGTACTTGGTGTTACAGTGTACGATTCACTGAGCGACCCTCGCTTCTCTGACGAGACCAAATCGTTCACGTTTGACTCATCTGACGACAGCTCTGGACAAGACATAACAAATGCCGCAGAAGCAATCGACGGACTCAATGACCTCCAAGCCGGCATTCATTACATT
>JAKQOF010000082.1 GCA_029565375.1 bacterium | reverse complement strand
GATGTATATATCTTTGTCCGATAAATTCAATTTTGTGCGTCGTTCCAACACAGCGATTAAAAGATTAAGACGATTAAGATCAAACCCAGAGGCAGTACGTTTAGGATATCCGAAACTAGTCGGATTTACAAGTGCCTGAATCTCAACAAGCAGCGGTCGAGTGCCTTCAAGTGTTGCAAGCACTACAGATCCGTCAGCGTTTTGTCGTTCAGCCAGTAAGGCTGCTGATGGGTTTTCGACAAGACGAAGGCCGTCTTCGCCCATGTCAAATATAGCTGCTTCGTTGGTTGATCCGAAGCGGTTTTTGACGGCTCGCACCACCTTAAAGCCACCGTATCGGTCACCTTCGAATTGTAAAACTACGTCGACCAAATGTTCTAGCACTTTTGGACCAGCAATACTACCTTCCTTTGTCACGTGTCCAACTAGGACAACTGCGGCCCCCGCTTCTTTGGCAGCACGAATAATCACATTGCTACTGTTGGTGATTTGACTGACTGTGCCTGGTGCTGATGTTATCTCGTCCAATGATAATGTTTGAATTGAGTCGATGATGACGAGCTTGTACGCACCTGAACGAATTGTTGCCGCAATGTCATCGGCGCTGGTCGTCGCAATAAAGCTTAGCTCTTCACTTTTTTCCGCACCAAGCCGCTCGGCGCGCAGCTTCACCTGACTTGCTGATTCCTCTCCACTGGCGTACAGGACTGGAGTCGTCTGAGCCACGTGGGCGGTCACTTGCAACAGCAACGTACTTTTACCAATGCCTGGCTGGCCTGCAATCAGGACAACTCCACCGGGCAAGATTCCTCCACCCAGCACATCATCAAGGTCGGCAAAACCAGTCTGCAAACGTTTGACGCTATCTTCGGCACTGATTGAACGCATTGTCTGCGGTGTGAGTACTCGCCCAGAGTGCGCGCCACGCGCAACAACTGACTTACCCTGGCTGACAGCCGCTTGTTCGACAAGCGTGTTCCACTCTCCACAATTTTCGCACTTACCTGTCCACTTGCCGTAACTAGCGCCGCAGTTTTGACATATGAATTGAGTTTTTGATTTAGCCATTAATCTTAGTATACCCTAGCTTACCTATAAGTCGGGACTGGTTGATAATGTACTATCAAGACTACTGGCGAGGTTGTTTGAAACAACAACCAGCTTGTTATACGACGTTACTTGTACGTTATACGCTGCCTGAAGTGCCAGTATATTTGAACGAAGTGTCGATAAGTTATTAGAGCGTACCCTGAGCGCTGATAGTTTTGCATTATAGGCATTAACCTGAGAGGCGCTGGTGCGATCAAGCGAGCTTTCTGTTGCCTTCAGCGCATTATAATCTGCTTCAAGACTATCTGCGCTAGTGTTATAGGTGGCTATATCTTTATCGAGCACCGCTTTGCGACTCTGTATGTCACTCAGCAGAGTGTCGGACTGTGTTCTCAAGTCTTTAAAGATACTATTGTAATTTGTATGAAGTGCAACGACCTTACTTCGATCGCTAAAATACGTTTTATAATACGCCTCAAGCTCTGTACCGATGTTTGGATATTCTGTCCCTAAAATCGAGTGTAGCTCATTGGTTCTTTCACCTGGCTCGTTGCGTGCATAGTAGTCCATGCGTTCTGTTAGTGCAGGGTCGTTAATGCTCGCATAGGCTTTTTCAAGCAGTACACCTGTCGCAGACTTGTCTTCATCGCTCAGCCTGTCCCACGCGGCATGAAGCGTCTCGTGAGCTGCCGTCACTTCCTCGATACCACTCAGCTCTGCGTTGTTGACATCATAGACGTAAATACTACGATTAGCGTAACAGCCTAAAATGGCTGCTTGAGCTTCTTGGCGCTGACAATTTACATTAAATTCTGCGGCGTTGTTGATTGCGGGGTTACTGGCGTAAAAATAGAACGTTCCCTTGTCTGACATCCCTGCCTTTTGCGAGATTGATGCAATTTGTGGTGATGGAGTGTATTGCCACACACTAATTTGGTCGACAACAAACTGCCTGTTCAGTAGTACCCATGCAGCCGTGGCCAAAAGCACGACACTAACAGTGATACTGATGGCTGTTTTAAGGAAACTACGCTTCTTGTTCAACATGCAAAACCACCTTGCCCTTAAGTGCATCAACAGATAGGACTGTTCCCTTGTCATAGGCGCCGGACAAAATGCCGTCTGCGATTTGATGTTCTAACAAATCTTGGATCGCACGTCGAAGTGGACGAGCTCCAAACTTTTCATCGTAGCCTTCATCGATAAGCAAACGTTTTGCGCCCGGTTTAATGACAAGGTGAATGCCTTTACGAATGAGTCTGTCTTGCAATTCATCAATCAGCGTATCAAAAATCTTGCCGACTTCTTTGCGCGTCAGTGCGCGGAACGTCACGACTGCGTCAAACCGATTAATCAACTCTGGACGCATCATCTTGGCCAGTGCTTCTTTGGTAGCGGTCGCGTTCTCACCGTGGACTTCTTCGAGTTTTTGCTTGTCCGTCGATGTCACCGCATGAAATCCAAGACTAGACTCTTTCATCATGCGGTCAGCGCCAAGGTTGCTTGTCAGGATAATGATCGTGTTCGTAAAGTCGACTTTGTGACCCTTTGCATCGGTTAGCGACCCGTCCTCAAGAATCTGTAACAGCAAGTGAAACACTTCGGGATGTGCTTTTTCAATCTCATCAAACAGAACGACACTGTATGGCTGGCGCTTGATTTTGTCAGTTAGCTGACCGCCATCTTCGTATCCGACATACCCTGCCGGCGCGCCCAAAAGTCGTGACGTATTGTGGCGCTCGCCAAATTCACTCATATCGATCTTAATCAATGCCTCTTCACTACCAAATACTTCGCGTGCAAGTACTTTCGCAAGTTCAGTTTTGCCAACGCCAGTTGGACCCATAAAGACAAACGATCCGATTGGCCGTTTGTGGCTGGCGACACCACTTCGGCTGCGTCGAATTGCCCTGGATACCTTTTCGACAGCTTCCGTTTGGCCAATAATATATTTACCAAGGTGCTTTTCGAGGTGCCGAAGTAACGTGCCTTCCGACTTCTGGACACGGCGAACAGGAATGCCAGTCATCGTCGCAATTGCATGTGCAACATCATCATCAGTCAACACAATCGGTGTCTTTTTTTCAAAGGCCTCTCGTGTCTCTTTTAGCCTCGTAGTAATTTGGCTAATACGTGTTTTGTACAATGCTGCGCGTTCGTAATCTTCGGCGGCAACTGCTTCTTCCATCTTTTCGTTCAAGTTTTTCAGTTGTTTTACAAAGTCGCGCAGCTTGCTAGGCTTACGCCCTGATCTGACACGTACAAGTGCCGCAGCTTCATCAATAACGTCGATTGCCTTGTCAGGCATGTAGCGTTCACTCACATAGCGATCAGCCATATAGACAGCGTCCTCAAGCACCTCATCGCTCATGCTCACGCCGTGATGTGCCTCGTAGTGACTGCGAAGTCCCTTTAAGATGGCGATCGTGTCACTCAGTTTTGGCTCGGGTACGACAATAGTCTGCAAACGACGTTCGAGTGCTGTATCCTTTTCGATATGTTTGCGGTATTCCTCAAGTGTTGTTGCGCCAATCAAATGGAGTTCACCACGCGCTAAGGCAGGTTTGAGCATGTTAGCCGCATCAAGCGCACCCTCTGCCGCACCAGCACCAACGAGTAAGTGCAGCTCGTCGATAAACAAAATGACGTTCTTCTGCTCTTGCAACTCACTCATCACCCGCTTTAAGCGTTCTTCAAATTCTCCACGGTATTTTGTACCGGCAATCATGCCTGCAAGATCAAGTTGTATCACTCGCTTATCAATCAAATGATCAGGAACATCTTCACGCACAATACGCTGTGCCAAACCTTCAACAATAGCGGTTTTACCGACACCAGGTTCACCAATAAGGACTGGGTTATTTTTTGTTCGACGACTCAAGATCGTAACAAGTCGTTCTTGTTCGTCGTCACGACCAATAACTGGATCAAGTTTGCCCGCTTTAGCAAACGCTGTCAGATCAGACCCAAATGTTTCAAGCGCGCCCTTTCGTGGTGCTGGCTTTTTAATAGTCGTGCTTGGTACGCCCTCCGCATCCTGGTACATGTCGTTTTGACGATCAAAAAATTCTTCGAGTTCAGC
>JAKQOF010000058.1 GCA_029565375.1 bacterium | reverse complement strand
CGAATCGACTGTTTTGCCTGACTGAGTCCAAAGACATGGCGACTTTTGTCGTATAGCATTGTCTGAGGGGTATTAAGGTACTTTGGCGCTTTTGGATCATCATCGACCAATATTCGCGCCGTAAAGCCAATAACCTGCCCTACGCTATCCATGAGTGGCACGGTCATACGCCCTCTAAACAAATCACCTCCATACTGGTTTACCAGTCCGGCTTCGGCTAACTCTTGTTTGGTAAAGTTCTTTTTGGTTAAAAACTGCACCAGTGCATCCCCGCTCGTTGGCGCGTAACCGATACGAAAGTCTTGGACAATCTTTTTGCTCAGGCCTCGTTTTTTAAACACGTATTCAACAGCGTGAGGGTTTTTAATCAGACTTTGCTGAAAATAGTTGGTCGCCAGATCTAATGCTGCTAATAAGCGTTTTTTCTTCTCGGCCAATGCTTTACCGCCCTTGTCGTCATAGACCTCCAGCTCGACACCAGCCTTACGTGCCAAATGTTCAAGTGCTTGGCGAAAGTCCATACCCTCAACCTCCATAATAAAGGTAAACACATCACCACCACGACCCGAGGAAAAGTCGTGCCAAATATGTTTGTCAGGGCTGACAACAAAACTCGGTGTTTTTTCGCCGCTAAATGGGCTGAGTCCCTTGAAGTTACGTCCGGCACGCTTGAGTTGCACATACTCACCAACTACATCCTCGATATTGAGTCGTGCTCGTACCTCTTCTTTCGCGTCCTGCATACAATTAGTATAACATCCTTTACCTCTGTTATCGCTTGTGGTTAAATAGGAACACCATGGATCCCAGCCAACCACAACCAACCTATTCGATCGACTACCTCAACCAGATCGCACCGCAAGCACCAAAGCGTGGCTTTTTGAGTCGCAAGCAAACAATCATCGCTGCAGTCTTAGGTGGCGTCATTCTCATTGTCATTATCCTGGCAATCGTTCTAAACGCTGGCAGTACGACTAAACAATCACAGCAACTGGCTGCACGTCTGGCGAGTACCGAGACAATCGTCAGTGATGCGACCGGCAAGATCAAAAGTAGTCAGCTGCGTGCTCTTAACAGTAACCTCAAGATATACCTGACAAATACGAACCGTGATATAGCAGCACCACTTCTGAAAGAGGGTGTCACCATCGGCAAAATAGACAAAGCGGTCACAACTAAAGAAGCTGGAACCGATATCACTGACCGCCTTGAAGACGCACGACTAAACGCAGTGTACGACAGAACTTATGCTCGTGAGATGGCCTATCGCCTCGAAACCACGATGAGTCTCATGCGCACTATCTTTCAATCAACTCGCAACAAAGACCTCAAGACGTTCCTTGATAGCGCCTATACAAACCTAGAGCCAACTCAAAAAGCTTTCGCCGACTTTAACGCGGCAAACGGATAACGTTACGCGACAAGGTCGTAGCTAATCTGAACAAGACTTTTAAATTCGTCTTCGGGCACTTGCCCAGTCATAAGAATCGTATTCCAGTGCTTTTTGCTCAGATGATAACCTGGCAAGACTGACTCGTACGTCTCACGGAGGCGTTCAGCCAGCTGTGGATCACATTTTAAGCTTATTCTGACTGGCTTGGCATCAAAGCTAACGATAGCAAACATCTTGCCGCCGCCAGTTTCGGCGTGGCCGATTTTGTATACTGATACGTCTTCGCCAAACGGAAAGTCCAGCCATACGTTGGGAAAGCTCAGTAGGTAGTCGTGAAGCTCAGATGATGTCATTACTCTATCTTACAGCTCCTGGTAGGGCGCTTGCAACTGAGTCATGGTCGATTGCCAGTTCAGTCGCTGTAAAATCGATGCTTGTTGCGCTTCGGTAGCAGGCTTCACAATCTTGTTTGCGTCGTTTGTCCCAATGGCGTCAAAAGCATACGTAAAGTTCAGCTTTGTAAGATTTTGTGATTGTATCTGCGTCAAACAATCATCTTTAAACACGGCACACGTCTCGCCAAGCGCTAGCCACTTTTTCAACATCACAGGATCAACATCGCTGGTCTTAATTACTACGCGAATTGCTGCCGAACGAACAACATCTGGCGTATCTTGCTGGTCAAACATAAAGTTACCCATCGAATAGACAATCAAATGCCCCTTATAGCTCTCGGTACTTTGAATCCAATGTGGATGATCACCTAACACCATATCTGCTCCCCCATCAATCAGGCTACGATAAAAATCGGTCTTTAGTTGGTCGGGTGCTGGCGTATATTCAACACCCATATGCGGCATCGCAATGACAGGCATATACGGACTGTATTTTTCCATAACAGCAACGGCGTCCGGCAGTGGAATGCGAAAGACGCCGTGATAGCCGCATAATGCAATTGGCAACTTACCCTTTGTTTGTGACTCATCGTCATTCACAACAGTCACCGGCAAACTGATAATCTCGCACAGGTCATCAAGTTCGCGCGGGTCGTAATGACCAAAATACTGAATACCGTTTTTTTCAAGTTGCGTTCTCGTCTCAGCAAAGCCATCAACGCCTTGATTATCGGTATGGTTGTTTGCTAACGTCACAGCGGTAAACCACTTAGCAGCCTCGGGCAAGTACTCCGGCGAACAATTAAACTGCAGCGCTTCTTCCATCTGTGCGGATGTCATGTTGACGCCAGACTTTGTTGGGCACTCTAAGCCAGTTATCCAGGCATCATAACTGTCACGGCCAAACTCATTCAAACGAGAAAACGGATAAGCATACTTGAGTGGGCTGGCCATCGACCAATCGTTGATATAGCGACCCCAAAAAGTATTACCCATAAACAGTGTGTTTGATGAAATGGAGGCAGGCTGAGGCACTTTTGCAATAGCTTGCTCCGTCGATGGTGATACGACAGGTCGTTCGTTCAGTCGCATTACAACCACAGTCACTGCGGCTGTCACCAGAATAATGCCAATACTGATTAGCACGATACGCCAGGTATGCCGTCGCTTCACCTCTAACATAGTGTCATTGTATCACTATTTGAGCTTGGTCAGATAATACTGAAGTTCCTGGATACTGCCGCGGATATCACCTAACGCACGGTGCTCTTCGGGTTTGGCAAACTTCTTTTTAAACTTACCCTCAAACACAACTTTCCAGGCAGTCACGTCAAGCATACGATAGTGTAATCGATGATCTAATCGAGTCCATTCATTCACGATAAAACGGCGATCTTGGTGAATCGAATTGCCAGCAAGCAGTACTGGTTTTTCGCCGTCGAAGTGTTTGTCAATAAACGCCAAAAGTTCATTCTCGACCGTGCGGCCAGAGCGCGCTGTTTTGTTTTGCTCAATCAACTGATCGCGCACTTCGGGATTTGCGTCCCAGAAGTCTTTACCCACCTTCATACGGCGCTCCACCAAACGGGGTCCAACCTGCACTGCAGCTTCATACGTCGCGATTTCTTTAAAGTCCCAGTCGGTCGCAATGACGGCAACTTCTAAAATACGATCCTTGATCGGATCGAGCCCTGTCATCTCTAGGTCCATCCATAAAATTTTAGCTGTTTTACTCATATAGCCAGTATAATCTATTTCTCTTTTTGCGGAGTGAATGTCAGGCTGAGTGAATTAATGCAGTAGCGCTGATCAGTTGGTGTGCCAAACCTCTCACCTTCAAATACATGTCCTAGTTGGCCACCACACGTAACACATGTTACTGCAGTGCGTTGCATACCGTACGAGTCATCATGACTAAACTTCACTCTGCCTGGAATCGCATCATAAAAACTAGGCCAGCCACAATGCGCTTCAAACTTCTTATCACTCTCAAATAGCTGCGTGCCACAGGCAGCACACGCATATATACCAGATTTGAACTCTTGGTCATACTCACCACTAAACGGCGCTTCGGTAGCTTTGTTGAAAAGCACGTCGTACTGAGCATCTGTCAGTTTTTTACGATACTTGTCGCCCGACATT
>JAKQOF010000028.1 GCA_029565375.1 bacterium | reverse complement strand
CAAGGTCATCAGACAACTTTGCAGATCGCTCAAGAAGACGAGAGTGAAGGTAGAACACGTCACCTGGATAGGCTTCACGTCCTGGTGGGCGACGAAGAAGAAGTGACATTTGACGGTACGCAACAGCATGCTTTGTCAGGTCATCATAAATCATCAATGCGTGCTGAGAGTTGTCGCGGAAGTATTCACCCATAGCAGTTGCGGCGTATGGCGCAAGGTAAAGAAGTGACGCTGGGTCAGATGGGCTCGTAGCAACAACGATTGTTTGATCCATCACGCCTTCAGCCTTCAAACGGTCGATCAAACGAGCAACCTTTGAAAGTTTTTGGCCAATCGCAACATAGACGTTCACCACCCCAGTATTTTGCTTGGCCTGATTGATCATCGTGTCGATTGCAAGTGCAGTCTTACCAGTTTGGCGGTCACCAATAATCAACTCACGCTGGCCACGACCGATAGGGAACATGGCATCAATTGAGACAATACCTGTCATCAGTGGTTCGTGGACAGACTTTCGTCCCATGACGCCAATTGCTTCTCGTTCAACGAGACCAACGTGCTTTGTCTTGATGGGGCCTGCACCGTCAAGTGGACGGCCAAGTGGGTCAACGACACGACCAAGCAGTTCTGGACCAACAGGAACCTGAAGAGTCTCACCCTTCAAACGAACTGTGTTACCGGCTGATACTTCATTGTCGCTACCAAGCAGCACCGCACCAATTTCGTCTTCCATCAAGTTAAGTGCAAACGCCTCAACAATACCGGCTGGTGTTTCAATTTGTAATACTTCGCTGTATCCAGCGTCGCGAAGACCGTGCACCCACGCTACACCGTCACCAACACGAACAACAATCCCAACACTTGCAAGGCTTTCAGTCGCCTCTAGGTTGGCAATCGCCGCGCGGAGATCTTTCGATAGTTCTGTTACTGATAGTTCTGCCATAATGTTCCTCGTTATTTCTTTACGTTCGTTCTTAGTGTTGTCAATCGTCGTGCAATCGTCGCGTCAAGCTGCAGACCGGGTAAATCTATTTTTACCCCGCCAAGCACGGCCGGATCTATAAATTGCTGCAGTTGTACGTTGTGAGCTGTTGTGTGATCCTTCACCAGCGCGGTAATTGCTTTTTCGGTCGCTTGGGTCAGTTCGTGTGCTGATGTGATACGTGCCAGCACAATACCCCGACGGCTCAGCTCGTACTCAACATCTCGGACAATCAAGTCCAGCTCTTTCGTTCGTCGACTGTCAATCAAGAAACCAGCTAATTGTTTAATGACCAGTTTGATGTGTGTACCATCAACCAGCTGATCGGCAACATAGCCAGTAATCTTGCGACGTGACAAACGAGTGGCCATAGTGTTACTTAACCGCCTTTAGTGCGTCAGTGATGAGTGACTCGTCAATCTTACTACTAACAGCTTTACCGACGACTTTTTCGGTCGCAAGTGCAACCAATTCGATCGTCTCGTTGTGCAGTGCAGTTTTTGCAGCAATGACTTCTTTCTTAATCTCATCCTGAGCATCACTAATAATCTGTTCAGATCGCTTTTTAGCTTTCTCTTCACTCGCTGCTAGCGCAGATGCTGATTCGAGCTTGGCAGTTGCAACAATGTCCGCGGCCTCGACACGTGCTTTTTTGAGCAGTTTCTCAACACGTGCTTCAGCATCGACAGCAGCTGCTTGAGCTTCGGATGCTGCTTTGGTTGCAGCGTTAATCTTGTCCTGTCGTTCGTCAACAGATTTGATCAACCATGGGTAGACAAACTTACCAAGTAGTACGACAAGCAGCAAAAAAGCAACAATCTGGAAGATAAGCATCATCCAGTTGATGCCTAGCGCGCTGAAGATATCACTGCTTTCGGCAGCTGCAGCTTCAGTTGAGGCAAATTGTCGCAAAATTTCCATAATACGCTAAAGGCCTATTCCTACAAAAACTTCGCAATGATTGCAACAATGATACCGATGATGGCAAGTGAGTCGGCAAACACAATTGCTGTAATCATCAATGTACGGATGTCGCTTAGTTTCTCTGGGTTACGGCCAAACGCGTTCAATGCGCCTGCACCAATAAAACCAATACCCATTGCAGCACCAAGTGCTGGTAGTGCGTATGCGAGTCCGAATGCTAGTTGTTCCATATTATTATTTCTCCTTAGTTTCTTTACTTAATTATATCATCCAACCGACTTGGCCTTTTTTGACTTAGGGGCAGGGGAATGATCGTGATTTGAATCGCCATGATGACTCACAGCAAGCGAGGTAAAGATAAGAGTCAGGACAAAGAAGACGTACGCTTGGATAAAGCCGATAAACAGCTCGAAGCCCATAAAGAACGGCAGTGCAACAGTGGCAAAATAACTAGTAAGTGCAGCGATAACAATCAAGAGCACTTCACCAGCAAACGCATTACCGAACAAACGAAGTGCAAGCGCTGTACCACGTGATACTTCACCAATAAGTTCCAACACACCCTCAAAGGCACCGATAGGGTCTTTAATCGGGTTGCGGAAGTACCTTCCAGCGTTACCGATGATACCCAATTGTTTAATAGCATATATCTGTACCACAACAACGGTGATAAGCGCTAGCCCTAGCGTAAAGTTAAGGTCAGCCGTCAAACTACGAAGAATCGGCACACCGTTATACATAACTGTCTCAAGACCAGGCAACACACTCAGCCAATAACTGATAAGAACGAAGAAGAAAATTGTCACTGCGAGGGGAGTGATCTTTCGCGCTAGCTTTTGGTCAGGAATAATGTCATGGATCGACTTCAATAGTCCCTCAAATACCCATTGCACCAAACCAACAAAGCGATTGTAGCGACCTTTTTTCACCTTGCCCGCAACGTAGAATAAAATTGCAACGGTAATAACCAGTCCTGCAAGACCAGTCAGCATTGCGTTGGTTACAGGGAACGAACCGATCTTGAATAGCTCTTGTGCAGCGATGCTGATGTGAAGGTCAAGGGCAGCAAACGTGTTCATCGCTTACGCCTCACTGATCGAATCTGCAGTGCAATCAACAATGCGCTCGTTGCAAAGCCCACAATAATCAAAATAGTAGTCATGATAGGGGCAGTGTTAAGTACGTTATCAAGCACGACACCCAAAATCGTACCGCCAATCGTCGGTACAAATGCCCTCCAGGTAGTGTCGGCAATAGTGAGTAACAGCAAAATCGCCCCTTGCGTTGGCGTAGGCGGGCGATCTGTCGTCTGGGTGTTTGCTCGAGGCGACTGAGTCATATCTGGGTCTATTCTAACAGAGAAGAACGCGTTTGTATAGACCAAAGAACACTCTAAGGAATCGAGGTGATAGTAAACGTGCCATTACTCGTAAACGTATGGATGGTGTTGCCTCCAGAGGAGGTGATAGCTCCTCCTGTTGCCGTCATAAATGTTGATGGGTAGCTAATGATGACAATACCCGATCCACCTGCACCCGATCCACCTGCCGCATAGACACCCGATCCACCGTTGCCTCTGTTGGCCGTGCCGTTTGCAAACCCACTCGGAGGTGTACCGCCTTGGCCACCCACTGCGTACGTAACCGGCGAACCACTAATTGAACTTGAAAATCCTGCGCCCCCAAGCCCTCCGTTGCCTCCTGCGGCACCTCCAGTATTATTAGTATTCCCGCCGACACCACCAGCGCCGCCGCCGCCGCCGCCGTTGTTATTGGTTAGGACATCACCGCCTTTGTTACCTTGTCCGAGTATACCAATTGCACCGACTTGCAAGGCATAGGCCTTGTATCCGCCGCCGCCGCCAGAGCCACCGACCAAACCGTCTGATATGGCATTAATTGATCCGCCGCCGCCGCCGCCAAAGGCTGTCAGCTCACCAAATGTAGAGTTTGCTCCGTTATTGCCACGTGTTGTTGTTGCAGCGACCGCAGCACCACCTGCACCCACTGTTACCGAATAGCTCATGCCTTGTTCAACAGTGTAGCTAGTATTTATTAAGCCGCCGCCGCCGCCACCACCACCACCACCTTGCGAGGCAGCACTTGTACCACCACTACCGCCGCCGCCAACAACAAGCAATTGCACAGGAACTGTTGTGATAGATTTTGGATTTGTCGTAAACGTATGGTCGTACGAAGATGGGTTCTGGTCAGTCGTATTCCAGTAGTTTGCTGCTAGCCACGATGCATCCGACTTGCCATATAAGGTCCCACTTACTGGATCACGCGCTACAAATGAAAAGCCAGCTTGACCTGCTGATGCATTGTAGAGCGAAACACCAAATTGGTGAGCACCAGGTGTGAGAGTAATCGTGGTCGTATAATCAGCACTCCATGCAGCACTCGCGATGATTACCTGGCCGTCCAGGTACACAATACAGTTGTCGTCACACTGTACGCCAACTTTAACCTGCGTATTTGCCGCAACCGTTACTGTGCGACTATCCCTAAAGTTCGTCCATTGAGCAGCAGGTGAACTTCCAGCAACAAGGTTCGTCGGACTACTAATAAAGCGTGCGTAGGTATCACCGGTTTGGCTTGTCCAGTTTGCATCAGTTGCTATAGAAGCTCTCACATCCACAGCGCGGCTCCATCCCGATGGAGAAGCATAGTAATTGGCTTCAGAAAAGTGTTCAGTATTGCCGACACTTACTCTCCAGGTTGCATCACTTACGACCAACGGTACAGATGCATCTGACTTCTTGAGCGATAGGGCACCGCTACCATAACTTGGTAATACGCCTTCGTTAACAACTTTCATATATATTGTGTGACAACCGGCAGTTAGTGTCACATTATTTGTTTGTGTACCTGTTTTTAGCGTGCCGACAATCCGACCATCTATCCATACGGCGCTCATGTCATCACCAGCGTTATTCAAGACGTAGGTGCCCGGCTTTGTAACGCTAAAATCTTTACGGAAGTAAAGCTCGCCTGGATTGATGGCATTCCCACTAATTGATATATACTTCGCCAAAGGCTCCGGCGTGAATGTAGTTGCAGTATTGATCACCGCATTATTCCATCCATAAATACTCTTGGTGTCACCTGAACATTGGTCAGGAACGACAGCCGTCGGAACGGCTTTTTGTTCATAGCGTCGCCACACCGCACCATTTGATTGACGTAGTATCTCGACGTATCCCGTATTTGGAATCGTCTTGGCGCGGTTATCAACAGATGTCACGACGAATGTATCGCTGGCATAAAATACATGGTATGTATCGCTGCCAGAAGTCGTAACGGTGCCACCTGTAGCAACCATAGATCCAGTAGGGTAGGACACGATCACGATGCCTGAACCACCAGCACCGCCATTGCCGCCGCTATAGTTATAACCGCCGCCGCCACCACCACCTGTGTTCGGCGTTGCCGACGTTGCAGCAAGTTGCACGCCATTTGATCCACCGCCATTACCTCCGATACCGCCATTGCCGCCGCCGCCGCCGCCGCCGTAATAGATGCCGGTCATTGGGTTTGGAATACCGATACCGCCGTTACCACCAATCTGTGCTCCCACTCCTGCACTTCCGACACCACCAGCACCACCACCGCCGGAAGCAGCGGTTGTCCCGAGGGGTCCTCCAGCATTTCCTTGTCCACTCACACCACTACCGGATACAAATGAGCCATAATAGTTCTGTCCGCCGCCGCCTGAGCCTCCAGCTCGTCCTCCAGCACCAGATGTGCCACCTGCTGAATACCCACCGCCACCACCACCAACAGCAGTAATATTATTAAACGATGAATTTGATCCATCGCGACCAGGTTGTTGATTA
>JAKQOF010000034.1 GCA_029565375.1 bacterium | reverse complement strand
CAGGACGACGGTATCTTGGCAATAGACAAGCGTTTCGTTACGGAACTTTTTATCTGTGAGCATACGCGTAATATCAAGCATGGTTGTCGTCGGACGATCCAGTAGTGCCAATATTGTGTAGCGTAAAATATACTCGAGTCGTGGTCCCCAGCTTTCGCCGAACATGCGTTTTAATACGCCAATAACTTCACTGCTGATGTTGGTCTTTTGGCTGGCATCGGTCACCTCTAGCGGGTTAAATCCAAGTGGAAACGCAGTGTCAGCGGGGTTAAAGTAGACGACATCTTGCAGCCGACTGCCAGGGATAAAGCGCATGTTATTAACGGCAAAGTCACCGTGCGGGTCGATAATAGCATAGCCATGACCGTGAAAAATATCGCTCAAGGCGAAGAGTTCGAGCGTACCTGACTTCCCTGCTCCGGTCTGGCCAATAATGTATACATGACGTGACCTGTCAGAGCGCAGCATGCCAAATTGGTGGTTGATGCCGCGGAAGTTTGTCAGGCCAAAAGCACTGATGTTCTCGTCGATAGCAGGCTTGCCGGTAATTATTGGCAGTTTTGCTGGCGGCTCAGCGGTTTTGCTACTCGCCCAGACGATATTTGGCGTTTCGACATTGGTATGTGGCAGATGGAAGACACTCGCCAACTCTTCAATATTGAGGATGTATCCCCTTTCGTTGAACGTACGTGTGCGATATTTGACGATATCTTCCTTTTTAAAGCTGGTGTTGCTCATCTTAAAACCGTTGAGGTTTGTGCTGTTGAACTGCTTAAATGTACCAACAATCGCCTGCATGCGTAGACGAGCATTTGTCGAGTTGTCACCAAGGTACGCAAGGCGTATTTTGACTTCGTATCCCAGCTTTGTTGCCTTCGTTCCCGCCTCTGTAATGCGAGTCTTATCACGGTCTGAAAGCTCTTTGGCTGCTCCTGCTGCGCCTTGTTCTGGTGGTTTCCAGAGGGCTTCAAGGAGCCCCGCGAACCATTTGAGGCTTTCACCAGATCCAAACAGCGATCCACCCTTTTTAACGCTGTTGATCCAGCGGTCTGATTGCACGTGCCAATCATCGGTAATTGGGCGTGCCAGCATTTGAATCCAGACTTCCTCACCGGTAGACTCGAGCTTAGCGAGTGTACCTGTGATTCCGGCAAGCGGGTCAACCTCAAAGCTTTGAAACGTTTTTATCGGCAGCATCTCGTTATCGGTCAGTGTAATTTCTGCTGTGTAAATAACACTGTGTTCCCTTTCGTGCGTCACATAATCTTCTTCGGCTTCATGGATTTGAACCGTTGGATATTGTGAATATATCTGTCCTTCGACAAAACTTCGCAAGGTCTTTGGCACCCAGACGTAGAAGCGAATTTGGCCATTAACAGAGGCTATTTCGAAGCTTAAGTGCTCTTGTACGCCGTTGTTCAGCTTCAGCTCTGCCTTGTCACGAAAAATACCGTGAAGGCTGGCAAAGAGTTGTTCAGCAGCAAGTTCTTTTTTGTCATTTGCCTTAGGAATCTCGAGAATCAGCAGCACGCTTTCAATAATCTTGGCTTCGTCAACTTTGCGATAATTGCGCCACGTCAAATAACCCAAAATAAGGATTGCTGGCAGCCAGACATACCATTGTAATAAGAAAGTGATGATTGTTGAAATGATACCCATCTACCCCTACATTGTCTCACTTACAGAGTGACTTGGCAACGCTGGTTGGCGCGTACGCGTCCGTGATTATTTTTCTGTTAAAACGTAGGTTGCTTTTGCAACACGCTTGAACTCTGGCTTGCTTTGTAGGTTAAGGAGAATTGTCGTTTCTTTTACCTGACGGCTCTTAAGAACGCGCTTGACGATCTCGTCGCGGTGAAGAGGCACGTCTGACTTACGAAGAACATCGGCAATGATGTCAGAGACTGTACCTTTAGAGAAACCCCAACTGTCGAGTGCATAGATACCACGACCAATTAATACGAAGCGCTTGTCTTTGATAAGCTCGTTGTGGATTGCTTGTGTGGTGACGTCTTTACGCTTGAAGCTGCTGTCTTTGATTGACTCGGCAATTTCAGAAAAGTGCATTGGTTTGCCGTTTTCAGCCAAGATAACATAGATCTTGTCGCGGATGTTCTTTGGGTTGACGGTTGGCCATTTGACCAGTCCCCAACTGTCTTTCAGATGAGCGAGTAGCTTGCTGACGCTAGCCAGTGCCTGGACATGTGATGGGTGTTCGTATGACAACTGTTCGTGAAGTTGTTCGATCGTCAGCGGCTCACCGTGAGCTTTGATGGCCTTAACAATGGCATCAACTTCGGTTTTGATTTTCTTCTCGTCGCCGTATTCACGGATACCGACAGAAAGGAAGTAGTCATCATTCTCGCCAACGACGGTAAGGCTTGGTGCAAGTTCTGCAATAAAGGCAACATGCGCACGTTCGCGTTGGTCAGTCGTTTTGTGTAACAGGCGGTCTGTAAGGTCTTGAACACGAGCAATGCGGCCCATCTCTGTGAGGTTACGGATAAAGATTTTTTCGAAAGCACCGATAGATTCGATTTTGCCTTCTTCGCTAGCGATTTTAAGGCGGATAAGAATCGCCTTCTCTAGTTGGCGAACACGCTCACGGGTAATACCAAGAAGCTCACCGATCTGCTCGAGTGTTTCGCGGCGGTCGTATAGGCCAAAACGACGCGTAATAATCTCGCGTTCACGCTCTTGGTCGATAATCGATAGAATCTCGTTAACACCACTTTTCAGGTCAACGGTTGTCTCAGTCTCTGTGGTTTGTCCGCTCATTGTCGGTATTCCTCTCAGCCTCACCTCTTACGATATATTATTATATTGTTTAATTACATTATACAAGATTATATTTATAATGTCAAACATTTTACGCTCTAATATCATTATAGCATGAAGTCGACACGCGTTGTAAAGAGTGTTGTGAGACTTTCTATATAGAGAGTTTGTGGTCTTGCACTACTACTTTTTTGTAGTGGTTTTGCGTTTTTTAGCAGGAGCTTTTTTGCGAGCTGCGGGCTTTTTGGTGGTTGTCTTGCGACCAAAACGACCCTTCTTGGCTGCAGGTGCGGCCGCTAGAAGCTCAATTGCTTGCTCGTGTGTAATCGATGCTGGTTCAGTGTCTTTTGGAATCTTGGCGTTCTTGGCACCGTCGGTAATGTATGGGCCATAACGACCCTTTAATACCTTAATGCCATCACCAAAGTCGGCAATGTTCTTCTCTGCTTCAGCGACGAGCTTTGCTGCGTATAGCTCACGTGCTTCATCGAGTGTGATGGTGTGTGGGTCGAGCGGCTTAATGCTGACAAACAGCTTGTCGACTTGAATGTACGGCCCAAAGCGACCAATATTCGCCTTGATTGGCAGGCCTTCGGCCGTTTCGCCAAGTATTCGCGGCAGTTGAAAGGCGTGCAATGCTTCTTCAAGTGTGACGTTCTCAATTTTCTTACCAGCTGGCATAGGAGCAAACTGTGGTTTGTCTGTCTTGTCTTCGCTGTCACCGAGTCCCAGTTGTAACATCGGGCCAAAGCGGCCAAAGCGCGCCAGGATTGGTTTGCCTGACTTTGGATCAATACCAATTTCACGGGCGTGTGCGACATCGGATCGCTTGATGTCGCCTGACTTTTCAATCAGTTCATGGAACGGTGTATAAAACTCTTGTAACATGTCATTACGCGGCAGCTTGCCGTCGGCTATAAGGTCAAATTCTTCTTCGACATGTGCGGTAAAGTCGTAGTCAACGACTTGCGTAAAGTTGTTGGTGAGAAAGTCTGTCAGGACTTCTCCACCAGGGGTTGGTACAAGTTTTCCGCGGTCTGAGCCGGTTTTTTCTTGGAGAATTTGGCGTACGGTATCGCCTTTTTCGCCCACTAACTCGTAAGAACGGCTTCGCTCCGGGTCTGACAAGAGCCCCGGCGTCTGGTCAGACTCGGGCTGCAGATGTTTTTTCTCGTCAGTAGTCGAACGGCTGACACCTCGAGGTGAATATGAGAGTTCGATAATATCGCGTGGTGTGCCTTCACCCTCACCTTTTTCGGCATAGCCGCGAACCTGGACGGTATTAATAATAGTTGCGTATGTTGATGGGCGGCCGATGCCAAGCTCTTCTAGTTTTTTTACGAGTGCACCTTCACTATAGCGAGCTGGTGGACGCGCAAAGACTTGCTTGGCTGTTGCAATGTTGAGGTCAAGCGTGTCTTTTGCCACCATTGCCGGCAGGATGTCGGCGTCTTTTTTGCTACCGCCATAGACTTTTAAGAAGCCGTCAAACAGGATGACCTCGCCTTTGGCTTCAAACGATTGTGAAGCCGTTGAGATATCAATGGTGACGGTCGTCTTTTCAAGTCGAGCTGGCGCCATTTGGCTGGCAAGTGTGCGTGAACGGATAAGATTGTAAAGTTTTTGGTCGTATTCATTGCTGGTTGCATGCTCGAGTGCCATGTTGGTTGGACGAATTGCTTCATGGGCTTCCTGGGCACTGGCGTTTTTTGTTTTGAATGTACGAACCTGGCTGTACTCGGGGCCGTAGGCACTCTTAATATAGTCAGCTGCAGCAGCGATCGCCTGCCCTGAGAGGTTAAGTGAGTCGGTTCGCATATAGGTAATCTTACCCTCTTGGTATAGCTTTTGTGCCGATGACATTGTGCTTCGGGCGCTAAAGCCGAGGCGGCTGTTGGCGTCTTGCTGCAAAGTACTGGTGGTAAAGGGCGCACCGGGGTTTCGGACACTCGGGCTTTTAGTAACGTCACTAACAGTAAAGGTTGCGTCTGTCAGTGAGTCTAAGAATGCTTGAGCTTCGGCTTCTGTTTCGAAGCGTTGAGGCAGTTCTGCTTTGACTGTGTCGCCGTGGAGTGTAAATTCGGCTGTAACTTTAAACGTTGCCGAGCTGGCAAAGGCATCGATTTCGCGTTCGCGTTCAACCAGCAAACGCACGGCTGGTGACTGAACACGGCCAGCAGATTTGCCGCCAGGAACTTTTTGCCAGACGACTGGTGAGAGTTCAAATCCAACAATCCGGTCCAAGATTTGACGGGCTTGTTGTGCTTGAACGAGGCTCATATCGACAGTACGAGGGTTTTTGATTGCCTCGGTAATGGCATCTTTGGTGATCTCGTGAAAGACAATACGCTTTGTTTGTAGTGGGTCGAGGCCAAGTACTTCACATAGGTGCCAGGCAATCGCCTCTCCTTCGCGGTCTTCATCAGTTGCGAGCCAGACAGTCTCGGCGGCCTTAACGGCTTTTTTTAGTTCTGCAACAGTCTTCTTTTTCTCGCTATCAATCTCGTAGGTTGTCTCGAAGCCGTTTTTAACGTCGATAGGCTCTTTGCCGCCTTTGACTTTTTTAGCTATAGAACGGATATGTCCTACGCTGGACAACACCTTAAAATCACTGCCGAGATACTTCTCGATAGTTTTGGCTTTGGCTGGTGACTCAACGATAACTAAGTTCTTCATATATTGCTTGTGCTCGGTATTTAGCTAAACACAGTGGCTGACTTTACACAACTTACTATTGTTTGTAAAGCAAACTGCCCAGAAAGTCGAATGGCCGCCCCGAAGGGCGGCCATGACCTGTAACTGAGTTCGACTGATCAGCGCGGCAGCTTACGCAGCTGCTTCACGAGCTTGTCCAGCTCGTCGATCAGCGAGTCGACCATTGCTCCCCGTGCGATGCACGCGTCGAAGTAGTCCTCGCCGGAGATCGCCATCACGCTGGGCGGGATGTCGTGTCCGTTGATGCGTACACCGAGCATGCCAGCGTGCTGGAGGAAGACCACCTGTGTGTCGCGAAGTTCATGCGAGTAGTCACTCGACATGGTCAGCATCAGGCGAGGAGCCTCATCGGCCGGAAGCGGAATTGAGTCCACTCTCAGAATGATGATCTTGTTGCCACCGGTGACATGACGCTGGGCGTCATGCAGCTCGGTGACGAGCTTGGATCGAAGCCGAACGATCTTCGGCTCGCGAAGCGCATCCTCCTTGCTGAGGATGATGTTGGCATGTTGCAGGGATATCATTGGAATCTCTTTCTGTCGAATCGAAGTCAAAGGTCGTGCGGCCAGTGACAATCGATGGGTTGGGTTCAACACAATCGCGTCAAACTGTACGCTTAGTTATATTATATCACAAATTTATCGCAATGTCCACTGGTTGCCTCCGAGCGCACGGATGGTGCCGGTAATTTCCATCATGGTGAGCGCTTGCGAAAACTCACTGATGTCGGCACCGGATTCTTGTTGCAATTGATCGCCGTCACGGATGCCTGCCTGGATGAGGCCGATAATTTTGGATTCAAGCGGCGTAGAGCCAAGCGGCAAAAATGCCTGGGCTTCAATAAGGTCTGGAGCAATAATATCTAGGATATCCTCGGCACGCGTGACGGGATGAGCACCTTGCTTTAAGAGTGCATTGCAGCCAGCGGACATCGGACTGGTAATATTGCCGGGTACGACAAAGACTTCCCTGTTTTGGTCCAGCGCATGGTTAACGGTTGCAAGCGTGCCACTGCGCGACGCTGCTTCGGTAACGATGACTGCATCGGACAAACCGCTGACAATGCGGTTGCGCGCCAAGAACTGAAAGTCACGGGCTTCGACCTCGGGCTCGTACTCGCTGATAATTGCACCGCCAGAGCGGATGATATCTGTCGCCAGTGTTTTGTGTGCTGCGGGATACATATGATTAAGTCCACAGGCCAGTACGGCAATGGTTGTGCCGCCAGCGTCGAGTGCGGCGCGATGAGCGATACCGTCTACTCCCAGCGCATTACCGCTGATAATAATAACGCCTCGCTTCGCCAGGTCGTATGCCAGTTGATATGTCACCTCTTTACCATATGCTGTTGGCTTGCGTGTGCCGACGATAGCGACGGTCGGTCTACGTTCGGTCGGAAGTTGGCCAATAAAATATAATCTTTTCGGCTTATTTGCAATAGTATCTATAATCTGTAAATACTTATGCTTTAGAGGTGATATGCTATTGATATTCATAACAATTTGTGTCAGAAAGTATTGACATTATGTCAAAGGTGTGCTAATATCAGGAACGATTGGTTATCTTGCGAGAGTAACCAAAAGCACCTTATACCCCCTATTCTAACTTATGTTAGGTTATACGCAATGTGTCGTTCTAGTAACTACCCTCCACTCGTTCGGCAAAAGACCTTGGTCCGAAAAGCATTGCGTGTATACTAACCCCTTTAACCAGCGAACGTCTGCGTATCTTTTGAACGAGATCGTTACGCTTGCCCCTTGGGTGGGTTAAAGGGTAAAATGGCGCCAAGTGATGCCCACCCTTACTTGGCGCCTTTTTAGTTGGAAATGGAGGGGCACCAAAGGCTTCCCTCATCGCGCCGGGGTCGGAGTGAATCCGACCGTCGGGCTGCTCCCTTCCTGAGGCTCAGGACGTGGTATGATTTTATAAGATTATGACGTTATTAATTCTTTTACTCGCGACAATTATTGGAAGTTTGGTTTCGCTTCTTGGCGGGCTTTTGTTATTACGCTCTAAGAAGTATCGTGAACACGCGATATTGTTGACACTCCCCTTCGGTGCCGGGGCGCTGCTTGCGGCGGCGTTTCTTGATCTTTTGCCTGAGTCGTTAGAACTTGGTGATCCGAGTGAAATGTTGCTATGGGCGTTGATTGGCTTTACGGTTTTCTTTACATTAGAACGGCTTGCCAGCTGGTTTCATCACCATCACGACCATAGGGGGCCGTCACGGCACGCCCCACAACGCAAGCTGATTATTGTTGGCGATATTTTGCACAACGCCATAGATGGATTGGCTATCGGAGCGGCGTTTGCCGTGAGTATTCCAACCGGCATTATTACGACGCTTGCGGTCAGTGCACACGAGATTCCTAAAGAGCTAGGCACATTCGCGCTGCTGTTATCGCGTGGCTGGAAAGATCGAACGGTGCTACTTGCGAACTTGTTGACGGCGCTTGCAACGATTGCTGC
>JAKQOF010000019.1 GCA_029565375.1 bacterium | reverse complement strand
TCACGCGCAATTTTGACCTGCTTTTCGCGGGGGAGGTGTTGCAAGGTCGTGAGGTTGTGAAGACGGTCGGCCAGCTTGATGATAATCACGCGAACGTCCTGCCCAACTGCAATCAATAGTTTTGACAAGTTGTCCTTGGTTTGTGGCAAGTAATTCTCCAAATCTTGCATGCCTGAACGGGCTTTTGACACTTTTGTCACCCCATCAACCAAGAACGCGACGTCGTGACCAAATAATGTTTCTATGTCTTCGACAGTCGTTTCAGTGTCTTCGATTGTGTCGTGCAGAACACCAGCGATGACGCTATCAATATCCATACCCCAGTCGATGAGGGTGTTTGCGACGGCGATAGGGTGCATGATGTATGGCTCGCCACTTTTACGCTTTTGGCCTTTGTGGGCTTTCGTTGCAAAGTCGATGGCGTGTTCGAGCTCAAGAACCTGAAGCTCTTCGTAGTGAGGTTTTGCATTCTCTAACAACGTCTTCTTTAACATAGTACTCATAGTATACCTGAACCATTGCTTTACAGGGTAGTCATCGGCGGTATATACTAGCGACAGATACGCTAATGCTTAAAAGAATGGGAGCTTGTTAGAATGACAAAAGTGAAAATCGGAATTAATGGATTTGGCCGAATTGGACGTAACGCCTTTAAGATTGCCTTTGAACGCAGTGATATCGAAATCGTTGCGATCAATGACCTAACAGACACCAAGACACTTGCGTACTTGTTGCAACACGACAGTAACTACGGTGCCTATCAACACGAAGTTGGCTATGACGAAAAAGGTATTATCGTCAAAGACCACCATGTGGCTGTCCTTGCCGAGAAAGACCCAGCGGCGCTGCCATGGGGTGACTTGGGCGTTGAACTCGTTATCGAATCAACCGGACGTTTCACGCTGAAAGAAGATGCTGAGCTTCACATTAAAGCAGGTGCAAAGCGAGTAGTGATTAGTGGTCCAAGCAAGAGCGACGGCGTAGATACGATTGTACTTGGTGCAAACGAAGATGCCATTGAGGGCGCAAGCGATGTTATTAGCAACGCCAGCTGTACAACAAACTCACTTGGTGCTGTTATGGCAATTTTGGATGCAGAATTTGGTGTTGAAAAGTCACTGCTCACCACCGTTCATAGCTATACTGCCAGCCAGGCACTACAAGATGCACCAAGCAAAGACCTTCGTGAAGGTCGCAACGCTGCTGAAAATATTGTGCCAACAACGACAGGTGCAGCGATCGCTGTCACAAAGACGTTGCCGCAACTCGAAGGTAAATTTGACGGCCTGAGCATTCGTGTTCCTACCCCAGTCGTATCAATTAGCGACGTGACCGTGCTACTTGGCCGCGACGCAACAGTTGATGACATTAACAACGCCTTCAAAAAGGCAGCAAAAGAGCCATTTTACCAAGGTATCTTGGGTGTCAGCGAGGAACCACTAGTCAGCCGTGACTACATTGGTAATAGCCACTCTGGTGTGGTTGACTTGTTGCTAACAAAAGTTGTTGGCGGCAACCTTGCCAAGGTAATGGTGTGGTATGACAACGAGTGGGGCTACAGTAACCGTTTAGTCGAACTGGTCGCTGATATTGGCCGAACCTTGCACAAGTAACTTGATAGCGCTTATACTTATATTATGAAGATATATCTTGGTAGTGATCACAGAGGCTTTCATCTTAAGGAAAAGGTGTTTGCCTACCTTGCAAAACGTGGATACGACGTTGAAGACGTTGGCAACGAAGTACTTGACCCAGAGGACGACTTTCCGGAGTTTGCTCAGGCAGCGTCATTAAAGGTTCTTTCCAGTACAGATGAAGACCCACGAGCAGTGCTGTTATGTGGCGGCGGTCAGGGAATGGCTATTACGGCCAATCGTTTTCGTGGTATTCGTGCAAGTGTTATCTGGGACGCGTATGAGGCAAAGATGACCCGCAATGACAACGACAGTAACGTACTCTGCTTGCCATCACGTGTGTTAGAGGACGATGACAAAGCATGGGAAGGCATTCTAGAAACCTGGCTATCAACGCCGTTTGCTACAGCTGTTCGCTACCAACGTCGTAATGCAAAGATAGATGAGCTGTAGAGTATGAGTGTTATCGTACCTACTATCACAGTGGAGACGCTTGACG
>JAKQOF010000011.1 GCA_029565375.1 bacterium | reverse complement strand
TGGACTAAAGCCGTCTAGATAGGCCTGAAAATTAGTATGTACATTGTCGCTGTCTTCAAGCAGCTTTTCAAAATCATAAGGACTGGTGTTATAAAATTGGCGTCCGGCGGCACTTTTGAGGAAGTCATCGAGGCCGCTATCGGACACACGATCCACCATTTGGTTGTGCTTTTGGATAACCTGCTGCTTATTACCAGATAGCACGTTGTCGATACGCTTGAGCACAACAAGCGGCAATATAACATTTTGGTATTCATACTGCTTCCAGCCGCCGCGCAGAATGTCTGCAATGTTCCAGATAAGAGAGGCTTGGTTTTTGGGATTGTTGTTCATGAGTAGATCATCCTGTCGTGTAGTAATTCTATTGTCATAATTATAGCTCTTCCAGTATGAATACCGAAGTGTCTTGTTTATAGTATCGATGCAAAAGAATCTCTCGTCATGATAATATGATCGGCTAGCCTAATACCAACAACTTTTGAAACTTCAAGCAATCGACTCGTTACAGCTAGATCGTCACGAGATGGGTTAAGTGAGCCGCTCGGGTGATTATGCGCAACAATAATCGATGCTGCCCGATCAGTAATAGCATCTGCGAAAACTTCACGAGGATGAACGAGACTAGCCGTGAGCGTGCCTATCGTGATAGTTCGTTTAGCAATTAGTCGATTCGCACCGTCAAGTGTTATGACGACAAAGTATTCTTGTTTTTTATCACGGATATCAGCGAGCTGCTCAACTGTCTTTGCAGGCGAGTCGATGATTGGTTGTTCACTATCGATTAGGTAGCGCTTGGACAACTCAATCGCGGCGAGAACTTCTGTTATCTTGGCAGATCCAAGACCAACGACCGCCTGTAGCTGCTCGTATGTTACATCAGCTCCATATTTTTGTATAAGTTTTAGGGACGCTTGGGCGATAGTCGCTACATCGACCTGCGCATTCCCACTACCTATGAGTGCCTGTAGTAGCTCAAAATCTGAAAGTGCTGCAGGACCCTTTGTGTGCAACTTTTCTCGTGGCCGATCGTGTTTTAGCTTAGCAGAGATTTTACTTATGCTCATATATGCATATATTAAACCGAATAAGCCGCAACGTCTATAGATTCATGACGTTCAATGAATGTAGGTGTATATTAAAAGTAATGATTAATACAACCATCCAAATCTACAACTCATCACAAGCCGACCATGATCGGATCATTTGCGAGCGGCTAGCAAATATAATTGACGCAAAATTACCTGGAACAGAGAATAAAATCTGGCACGGTCACCCAGTGTGGTTCATCGACAGCAATCCGATTGTTGGATACGCGAAACTAAAAAATGCTGTTCAGCTGCTGTTTTGGAGCGGACAATCGTTTGACGAACCTGGACTCAACGCCGAAGGCAGTTTCAAAGCCGCCGAAGCGCGATATACAGATGTGAATCAGATTAAGGAAGAAGATCTGAACCGATGGCTGGATAAATCAATCACTATTCAATGGGATTACAAAAACATCGTAAAAAACCGCGGTGTGCTGAATAAGCTCACTTAGTGTCCTGCCGGAAGATATTAGTTCCCAGTACCGGAATTGCTGTCGGTAACTGGATCAAGCGTATAGCAGCCTGGAATCACCATTTTTGATTCATCGTATAGCGTATCGTCACCCATGTATGTCTCCCACGCCTTGTAGAATGCACGGAGTTTTGCAAAAGTTTCTTCTTTGATTGAGTCATCAAGATAGTTAAACAAACAGACGTGCCCTGGAGGGTTGCCGCCCTTTAAAATCCCGATTTCATACAGACCGAACCCAGGGTGGTACTGCGAATCGTGCGTACTGGCCTCGGCAATCACCTGTCCTGCCGTGACTTTGTCGCCTACTTTGACGGTTGGATTATTGACATGTTCGGTCTCGAATATCCAGTTACTGCCACTGTTACTGGCCACGTGAACGGTGTAATCATTACTGTACAGTTTTTCTACAAGCACCACTTCCCCATCAACGAGCGAACGAATTTTGGTTCCAAGGGGAACAATAAATGTTGGTTGAGGGTTTAATGTATCAGTTGGCCGGGCGCTGTTTGCTTTACTGACTTCACCGTAATTTGTAAAGATGACGTTTCCATACTGTTCGATACCCTCTTTGGTAAACACGACGTCACCTGCCCGGTTTGTCGCTGGGTCATAATACCCAAGATCAATACCGATGTTTTTAATTTTCAGATCGGGGTCGGTAGAGCTGCTGGTCGCGTTTTGAATAAACGTACCGATATCACCACCGCCCTTGTTTTGAACGGCGACAAAAAAAGCGACACCCAAAGCGACCAAGATGCCCACAACAATGATAATGACGATAACAACATGTGACCCACGACTTGCTTGTTTATTCATGAATTAATAATAGCAAACATAAGTAGAATGAAAAGTATTATTTACTAGCGGGTTAAGAGTCTAGGCAGTATGTCGAGCCTGATTCAAGCAGGACCGTAACTGAATAACTGCGAGCAGATATCACTGCCCCACCACAACTGGCACCGATATCGTATATGGCAGTGCTGGTCGTTGGCAGACCTGTGTCGGTGACTGAAGTGATTTGCAAGAAATTAGTGTTCGATAGATCGCTTGCCGCTGGCAATTGCCCCCGGTTGTTCGCTTGGAACGTTGTTATGTCAGACACTACATTGGAGACGTCACTTTTACGCGTGTTGTCCCGCTGAGTCTTTTGTAATGCTGGCAAGGCGGTCAGTACAGTCACAACCAAAAGAATGCTCAGCACGATGCCGGCAGCTCCGGTGATAATCCCCGCAATTGCTTTCTTTCGTCCAGGTGACTTGACCGCAACAGCACCGAACACAATCGCGAGTACGCCCGCAATGATAGAGATGAACATTGCAAATGACAGTACGACTGACAGAATACCCAGCACAAGTGCTGCGATCGAAAGACCTTGGCGGTTATTACCTGGTTGTGACATACGATACTCCCTCTGTATTACATGACCCTGAATACATTAATAGTACCATGCAAGAGGACTCGTCGGTGCCAATCGATCTATTGTGTGACTAACTCTGGATGACGATCAAGGCTTGGAAGTACAGCATCCGCTAATAATTCATCTTCGTACCCCTCGTCATCACGAACAAGAAACCCCATTTCGATTGGCCGTTTACCAGCCATGCCTGGCTTTACTAGAATTGGCGTTATACTGTCCGGAACAAAGAAACGTGCGTGAAATATCCCAGGAAATTGATAGCCGGGTTTTGCGGGTGAGAAATCCATGTCCCTGAATGTTATTGAACCTGATGCGCGTATACCATTTGCCTCGAAGGTCGTGACGTTCACACTTGCATACGCACGTATAGCAGCGCGTGAAGCCTTCTGAATGCGTCCGTAGAATACAAATACTTCGTCTGAACCGCGCATATCATCAACATCAATACGATCACTCATATTTTCTTCATATTCTTCGATGTCGACGATGTCGTAGGTTGGTTTTGGTTCAAGATTTGCCATGCTGAACAATGATACCTGACGGGCTAGGTATCGTCTAGCTTAACCTAGATCTTCGGTGGTATCAGATTGTAAGTCGTCGATACTGCTGACAAGTACTTCACGAGGACGGGCGCCGTCGGCAGGACCGATGATGCCTTGGTCTTCCATTGTTTCGATCAAACGAGCTGCGCGTGCATAGCCAACACGTAGGCGTCGTTGCAACAAGCTGGCGCTGGCTTTGCCGCTGTCGATTACAACGCGCAGTGCATCTTTGTACATGTCATCGTCACTACCGTTATCAAAGTCCATCACGACGCCACCCTTACCGTTGAGCTGTACAGGCTGGCTGACAACCTCGTCGTTGTACTGTGGAGGAGACTGCAAATGCAAGTGTGTAATAACCTTTTGGACTTCTTCGTCGGTCACCCATGCACCCTGAATACGCTTTGGTTTGCTCATGGTTGCCGTTAACAGCAACATGTCACCAGATCCCAACAGCTTCTCGGCACCAACTTGGTCAAGAATAATACGGCTTTCAACTTGGCCAGCAACAGTAAAGGCAATTCGCGCTGGAATGTTGGCTTTGATCAGACCAGTAATAATGTCGGCACGTGGGCTCTGTGTTGCAAGTACCAAGTGGATACCGACAGCACGTGCCTTTTGTGCCAAACGGACAATCAACGCTTCGACGTCGCGACCAGCAAGCATCATCATGTCGGCAAGCTCATCGATCACAATAACGATATATGGCATGGCACCACTCTCGTGCTCTTGTGGAATGCCGTCCTCGTCTGCAACGGTAATCTTTTTAGAACCAGACTGAATCTTTTGGTTGTACGTCTTGATGTCTTTGACGCGGTGCTCGGCCAATAACTTGTAGCGTCGCTCCATCTCGTTGACCGCCCATTTGAGGGCGCTGATTGTCTTGTCAGTCTCGGTGATAACTGGCGTTAACAAGTGTGGAATGTCTTGGTAG
>JAKQOF010000111.1 GCA_029565375.1 bacterium | reverse complement strand
CGCCGCAAAGATATGCGCAAACTCTTCATCTTCGAAGCAGGGCTCATATCGTTCGTTGGTTCGGTTATCGGTATCGTCGTCGCCTTTATCGCAGGCAAGGTTGTCAATATTGTCGTCAACCTCAGTGCACAATCACGTGGCGTAACAGAGTGGCTTGAACTGTTCGCCACGCCACTGTGGTCGGTCCTCGCGATTATTGCAGGTACATTATTGGTCGGACTCGTAGTCGTATACTTACCGGCGCGAAGGGCTGAACATATCAACCCTATCGATGCCTTACGTCGTGAATAACTTATAGCCCGAGGGTATAGGTCAGTTCAGCAAGCTTATATGTCTTTGGCGTAAATACCTGAGTCTCGAACTGTAACTTCAATTCTTTGGCGTCATCTTTAACAGCAAATATCAAGTTACCTGAGGTTGATGCACCTTTTTCCAATGTTCCACCCTGGAACTCATCGTCGATTGATACGTATGATGTGCTATTTGCAACACCATCTGCATTCAGTTTGAAGTCATAGCTACTCACAGATACACCTTCATCGCTTGGGTTAGTAACGGTAATATTCACCAGAATATACTTTTTTCCGCTATCAGCTTGCGAATATTTGTCGCTCGATACGTAGTTTTTGTTAACTGAATTTACTTTAACTTCGAATTCGCCAAAACGTGCTTTTTCACCGACGGCGAAATCTTTCTTGGCGTCAATTTGTGATTGAGCTGCTTTGTCTTGGGCGCTTAATGTCTCAGTAATTGTCTTGCTGGCGTCCAATGCTGCACCTGTTCCAACGGCTGCAAATGAAAATGCCAGAATCCAAAATACCGTGACAATCAAGTTCGTAATGACAGCGATGCCACCCAGGATCAACCCAGTGATGCCGAATCCCTTATTGCCAGCAGATTTTTTCAGAGCGAGAATACTCAAAACGACAGCGACTGCACCAACGATCAGCCCCCAGATAGGTAAGAGTCCTGACAGGAATCCAACGATACCAACAATTAGTGCCGCAATCCCAATACCTGTGGCACCTTGTGGTGCTGTCGGTGCGGTCTTCTTTGGCGCAGCTTGATTTACAGTTGCTGATTCAGTTGCTTGTTCGTTATCCGTCATACTATCCTCCTATTGATATCTTTAATATACACCAACACAACTCTCACAGCCACTAACTTGACATATCTGTATTTTTCTGCTAATATTAACCTTAGTACAACTCAAAAATAAACAGATTAAAAACATGACTACTACGCAACAATCACCTGTCGACACATACTCCCCTTCTGATGAGCAATACCGTCCTATAGGTGAAACGACGCCTGACAAAGAGGGTATGGTACGTCAGGTTTTCAAAGTCTCAGACATTCCTGTTGCTTTTTACTCTCAGGACGACGAACGATCGACACACGAAGGCGGTGAACTAGACGCAACGCCAGTCACTGCATCTCCTCTTGGGCTTGCGGAAGCTGCCATCCACTTAGGTGAACTCGCCCCTGATAGCCGCGCCGCACGACTGTATGAAAGTATCCGTGCCGAAGATTACAACGAAGATGTACTACTGTATCTCGACCAAATAAACGCTGCCGTCTCGTATGATACCGACCTCGATCGTCGCAGCGGTGAGGTGCAGGACGCAGGTTTTGCGATCATGCTTGCTGCACTCGAGGGCGACGAATCTGCTCAAAAGCTAGTTGATGCACGTCTCAAAAAATTTCAGGCGGATCATGCTGCTGCCCGGCTCGAGGCTACTCATGGTGCGACACCCGAAGAGCACGCAGAGGCGCTGAAATACCTTGAAGGTCTGGCGATCGTTCATTCGACCAAATATGACGTCCAGCGGAACGACGATGGAGATGTTCTCCTTTCAGCAATCGGAGACCACCGACGTAAGGATGCGACTATTGGAAACCGTTATCCTCGTGCAACCCTCCATTTCACGCTGAATGGTGAGGTTACCGGTCACCTGTTTGGATCATGGGATCAAGCAAATACGCTCATCGTAACTAATCTTGCAAAAACTGTCGCAACAGGACGATTGCCCTATGCAATGAACACGGCCGATACATCATTCGACCTTAACCCATCCGAACAGCTTGCTCTTCCTGATGCAATCGTTATACGAGCACGAAACGACATGCAAGGTGTGTATCAGCAATCCGGTAGTGACATCAGCTACAAACATGCCGAGCATTACAGCGAGCAAGACCGCCGAGCGCTCACCGAACAACTTAACATACCAAGACTGTCTGTCGAAGATCTATCTGATGAACAAATTGCCGCACGATTACGGCAGTACGCCCTGGACCAAGCCCTATCTCAAGCTGGAGTTACGACAGGTACCGTAGGTATCGAAAGCAACGCAAGTAGCTCATCACAATTAGATACTCAGGTACGCGAAGTGGGCAGGATATTGGGATCTGAAATCAGCTTACATACACATCAGCCAAACGCACGCGCCGAAGAACGCATCACACAACAAACCGAGTACTTGGGCAGTCCAACGCGCCACTACACATACACTTTGCC
>JAKQOF010000108.1 GCA_029565375.1 bacterium | reverse complement strand
GAACCCTACGTACCCAGAGGGTCGGACGACGGTGAGGTCGTGCGGGGGTTGCGGGCGATCCGGTTGGCCGCCAGCAACACGTCACGCGGTTCAAGGGCTGCAGCGCCTACCAGGTCATCGTGGCGCTCGGCATCGAGCCGCGTGACGTGTTGCTGGCGGCCAACCGGATCGCCCGCAACCCCCGCACGACCTCACCGTCGTCCGACCCTCTGGGTACGTAGGGTTCCCCTGGGACTGCGCGCATTCGCGCGCAGTCCCAGGTACCTACTCTGAACGATGATTTTCATGCCTGTTCGTATATCACCCTCTCTCGCTTATGCTATAATAGACATCAAATGATACTGTTAGATAGGGTTACGAAAACATACGGCAAAGACTTAGAGCCGGCCATAAATCGCATGAGTTTATTTGTCGAACCGCGCGAGTTCGTTATTCTTGTTGGCACCAGTGGAGCAGGTAAGTCGACGTTATTAAAACTACTGACACGTGAAGAAAAGCCGACCAGTGGCAAGATTGTTGTTGGTGGCATTGACTACGACACGTTGAAGGACAGCCAAATTCCACTACTGCGCCGCAAGATTGGTGTGGTCTTTCAGGACTTTAAATTGTTGCCGCAACGCACCGTGTTTGAAAATGTTGCATTTGCACTCGAGATCGCCGGTATGACTAGTCGTGAGATTAAAAATACCGTCCCAAAGGTAATAGAATTGGTTGGACTGACTGGTAAAGAGAAGCAATTTCCGCATCAGTTATCTGGTGGTGAGCGTCAACGTGTGGCAATCGCTCGTGCTGTTGTGCGTCAGCCAAAGATTTTGATTGCAGACGAGCCAACAGGCAATCTCGATCCAAAGCACAGCTGGGATATTGTCCGGTTGCTAGAGAAGATTAACAAGTATGGTACGACAGTACTACTGACAACGCATAACGTTGAGATTGTGAACAAGTTGAAAAAGCGCGTGATTACACTTGATCACGGCAAGATTACCGGTGACCAGTCCGTTGGGAGTTATCGCCAAGGGGCTGCACAGTCATGAGTAAGAAGCAAAAGTTAGACGCAAAAGCGTTTTCAAAGCAAAAGCAAAGTCGCCGAAAGTGGTTGACGTTCATTCGCATGTGCCGCTATGGTGTTAACAACTTTACGCGTAACGCTTGGCTGACCATTGCGGCAACGGCCGTCATGACCATTACATTGTTGATTATCTTTAGCGCTGTCGCAGCACGCTCTATTTTGGCAGAGACAGTAGGGGATCTGCGCAATAAAGTCGACATGTCGATCTATTTAAAGACCGAGACAACTGACGAGCAGGCCGATGCAATTAGCCAAGATCTACAAAAGTTATCGTCTGTTCGCTCGGTGACCTTTGTCAGTGCTACTGAAGCCCGCGAGATTATTGCCGAGGAGAACAAAAACGACTTGCAATATTTGGAGGCGCTGAAAGAGGCGACTAACAAGAACCCAGGTGTTCTGCGGGTTATCGTCGAGAACATTAATGACACAACGCAGCTAAGTAATTTTGTTGACACCAACGAGAACTTGCAGCAATACCTTGACCCAACACGTAAACCGTCGTTTGCCGGTGAGCGCAAAGAGACGATTGCCAAGATTGGTAATGCAGTCAGCTTTGCTGAACAAGCAGGCATTATTGTCGGTACCATATTTGTTGCTATATCATCGCTGATTATCTTTAACACGATTCGTATGGCGATCTTTAACCGTAAGGAAGAGATTCAGATGATGAAGCTGATCGGTGCAGACAGTTCGTTTATTCGTGGGCCGTTTGTCGTTGAGGCGATTGTCTATGGCTTTATCGCCGCGATTTTGGTAACTGGCATTGGCGTTGCACTGCTGTATGGCATTGCACCTGCACTTGCTGACGCAGAGGTTTCTATTCAGCCAGTTATCAACTTTGTGACATATTACATCGGATTTGTACTCTTGGCGATGATCATCGCAGGCGCAATTATTGGCGTCATTTCGTCACTGCTTGCGACGCGTCGTTATCTCAAGCTCTAACAGATGTCACGAGCTTGACAAAAGGCTTATGCTTTGCTACAATTAGCTCACTATGAAGCTACGTACCGCCACACAACGCTCCACATCTTTTATACAGAAGTCATTGTTGGTGTTGATGGTAGCCGTTTTTGCGTTTGTCGCACCGCTTCAGTCTATGATGCCTGCGTTTGCAGATCAGTACGATGAGAAGATTCGTGCCTTGCAGCAAGACATTAGTAGGTATCAAGCCGAAGCTGATCGATTAAACAGTCAAGCAGCCACGTTGCAGTCCGCCCTGGCGCAAATCGCTAACGAAAAAGCTGCGCTACAAGCGCAAATTGACTTAAACCAGACGAAGTACGACCAGCTGGTTATCGACATCGCAGCGAACGAGAAAAAGATTAAGGACAGCCAGGACGCATTGGGAACAACGATTGCTAACTTGTATGTTGATCAAAAAATTTCGCCAATTGAGATGATTGCGAGCAGCAAGAACATTAGCCAGTACTTGGATAAACAAGAATATCGCAATTCAATTCGTGATGAGCTGACCAGTACTATCAAAACAATTAAAGATTTGAAGGCGCAACTCGACATACAGAAGACTGATGTAGAAAAGATTCTCACACAACAAAAGAGTTCTCGTGACTCGTTGGTTGCAAAACAGAACGAACAACAAAGTTTACTGAGCAAGACGAACAATGACGAATCTGCCTACCAGCAACTTATTGGTAGTAGTACAGCGCAGATTGCTGCAGCCAAGGCAACGCAAGCGGCCTTACGCGCTCGTACAACGTCTACCGGTGGGTATACGCTGGTTGATGGAGGGTCACTTCCTGGCTATCCATGGAACAATGGTAATTGTCCGATGCTAGGCTATATGTCGACTGAAGGGTCTGATGGTAATGGTGGTGATGGTCTCGGATATGGATGCCGACAGTGTGTTAGCTTTGTTGCGTATCGCGTCGCAAAGGCTGTGAACGTGTATTACGATGATCTTGGTAACGGCGGTAGTGCTGCCTATAATCTTGTTGTTCGTCATGGTTGGACTGACCTTGGTCGTACACCACAACCAGGATCTGTTGCGTCGCTTTGGGGCACTTACAGCGCACCATACTCAAGCGGATCAAACCCTGGTCACACCGCATATGTCGAGGATGTCAGCGCTGACGGATCAAAGGTGCTTGTTAGTCAGTATAATTACGACTATGGTGCAGGATATGGTATGTACAGTGAGATGTGGTTGTCGTCAAACTTCTTTAACCAATACTCAAAGCCATAATCAGTAGTAAAGCATAACTTCTATAGCGTACTCACCCTGGAGTGCGCTATACTTATAAGGAATTATTGACTGCAAATAGGGGAGCATTATGGCGAGGAAGTTACGTGTCAGAAAAGTAGGTAGTGATGAAAAGGCTGTCAAAAAGCCGCTGTCAGGTAACCTGTTATTTATTATTGTCGGTGCGATTGTTATAGCGAGCTTTTTCGCTGGCACGCGCAGTAATCAAATTGTTGCGCTGGTAGGTCCGATCTTTGGACTGCGAGTTGCTGCAGACGATGTTGACCTCAGCTCTGTTCAGGCAACCTACAAAGCGCTGAAGGGCAACTTTGATGGATCACTTGACGACAAGGCACTTGTTGAAGGCGCGAATCGCGGTTTGGTGAGTGCAGCGAACGACGCATATACGCTCTTTATGAACGCCAAAGAGGTGAGTGAGTTTGATAACGACCTTTCTGGTACGATTGGCGGCGGTATTGGTGCCGAAATCAGCATGCGTAGTGGCAACATTACGATTATTCGTGTATTGAAGGATAATCCTGCACAGGTCGCAGGGCTCGCCGCTGGTGATACTGTGCTGAGTGTTAATGACCAAACAACAACAGGACTGAGCGTTGAGCAAGCGGTTGCGCTGATTCGTGGTGAGGCTGGTACGACAGTCAAGTTGTCGATTAAGCGAGGGACTGAAACAAAGGAATTTAACGTCACCCGAGCGATTGTGACCAATCCAAGCGTCACCTCGGCAATCAACGATGGTATTGGTACGCTGACAATAACACGCTTTGATAGCGAGACTGGTACGCTCGCGAAAGCCGCTGCAAAAGAGTTTAAAAATGCTGGCGTAAAAAGCGTGATACTTGACCTCCGTGGTAATGGCGGCGGCTATGTTGATGCAGCACAAGATGTCGCTGGGCTATGGTTGGATGGTAAAGTTGTTGTGACAGAACGTCGACAGGGTGATGTCGCAGAGACAGTCAAGGCAGGTAATAATGCACTGCTCGCAGGGCTACCAACAGTCGTACTGGTTAATGGCAGCAGTGCTAGTGCAAGTGAGATTGTTGCCGGTGCATTGCAGGACTATAAGGTCGCTAAATTGGTGGGAGAAAAGACCTTTGGAAAGGGCAGTGTGCAGAAGCTCATATCACTTCCAGAGGGAGCGCAGTTAAAGGTGACTGTGGCACGCTGGTACACACCGAATGGCAACAACATTACCACCGAGGGCATTACGCCTGATGTCCTTGTTGCATTGACGCAGGCAGATTTGGACGCGGGCAACGACCCCCAACTTGTTGCTGCAAAGAAAGAACTTAATCTGTAAGGATGGTCATCTCGCTTGTGCTTCACGGGGCAAGTGTAGTAAGATAAAGGCATAATGGATAGCAAAAAGAAGCTGTTACTGGTTGAAGACGACGTCGCGCTGTCGGGTGTATACAAGTCACGTATGGAGCTTGAGGGCTTTGAGGTTCGTGAAGTTAATAACGGTGAAGACGCGTTGTCTGCAGCGATCGACTTTAAACCTGACCTTATTTTGCTGGATGCAATGATGCCAAAGATTAGTGGATTTGATGTCCTTGATATTTTGCGTAATACTCCTGAGACAGGGAATATCCGTATCATTATGTTGACTGCGCTCAGTCAGCCAAAGGACAAAGAACGTGCCGAAGCGCTGGGTGTTGACGACTATTTGGTAAAGTCACAGGTAGTAATTGGGGATGTCGTGGAGCGAGTGAAGTTTCACCTTGGCATGCTTGAGACGAAGCCCGAGTAGTATTGATTCTGATTGAGTACGCGTGACTCCCCTTGGTAAGGGGTTGATTTTTTATCTAGCTTATGCTATAGTTATATAAAAGGCATTAATAACAAAAAATATGACACATAATCCCTCTGAAGCACGCCACCAACAGCAATCCGAGCAGTCAGAGTCTCGCGTTGATGTGTTAACACTACCTAGAATTGATTTAACAGAAGAACATTTCAATTTCCTTGCGGGAATTACTACAAGAAATGGTCGTAAAGTCACAGATCTAGATATAAATTACTTTAAAGTCGTTTTCGATATTGAGCAGGATCAAGAGAGTATTATTGTGACAGTGAACGGACAGTCGCGGGTAATTAACGCAACTGTTGAAGATTTTGGAACAACACGCGTGGAGATGACAAATCAACTCCTTGATTTGATGAGTGCAACGACAGACGACGTAACAGAATCCGCTGCAAGTGAACTTCATGACGTTGTTGTCACACCAGAACGAGAGTCTCATCCACATCTTGCGGCTTTATTTCAGCCAATGGTTCGACCTGAAGTACCAGATCGCGGTGCTGACGAATATAGTTATCTTTTTGAAGATGATGATGTCGTGGAGGCGGAACGACAGCGCCGGGCTGTCGAAGAAGGACCTATACTGCGAGCGCAACGTGAATACGACAAGCTTGTAAGTGATGCATCTCGACAATTAGCTGAGTCAAAACTGCGCTCGACACTCCAGCGGGATGGAGCTCTGCGCGAGATATTGGATAAGCATGGCTATGATCGTGCGAGTCTTGACGCTGTTGATGCCTTACGGACTGACGAGGATTTACGCTATGAGGTGGGAACGTATTTGTTAGATAAGCTACGTCGTATGACTAGCATTTCTCCTATGAAGTTTGGGGATCGAATCTTAAAGGACGGAACAAAACGAACTGACGCACGCGCAATGCCGACGGATGGCGTTAGCAGCCAAGAATATGCTGCGTTTTTGGCATTAGCAAAAATTGATGGCAGCTTTAACGCTGACAAGGAGTCGGATAGCGATAAGACGGAGTACGGCTTTGGTGGTCAACCAATTCAGGGACAGCACCGTGCCGCCGCCGAGTACATACTCGATAGCAGTATCAACTAAATAAAAATAACCTTCTGAGTGGAGGTTATTTTATTATGTGTTAACGAGATTAGCTAACGACAACTTGTGTGCGTGGGGCAGTTTTACCTGTGAAGCGGCTTTTACGTACCTTGTTGAAGCTGACGACACCGTCAACTGCAGCGTGGATAGTAAAGTCCTTGCTGATGAACGTGCCAGGGCCTGCAAGCTTGGTTGAGCCTGTTTGGCGGACGAGTACTTCACCAGTACGAACAACTTGGCCACCAAAACGCTTAACACCAAGTCGTTGACCGGCATTATTGTGGATGTTCTTTGATGAACCACCTGCTTTGACGTGTGACATACTGTCTACTCCTTACTTTTATAACAAAATCTAATTGATTGTATCAAAAATAGG
>JAKQOF010000104.1 GCA_029565375.1 bacterium | reverse complement strand
CGTCACTGTAAAAGTCCTGTTCAGGCACGATACGCGGTTCGCTGGCGGTTGCAGCAACTTGATCACCCATATCACTAATAAACCGAGACATCGCATTATAGCCTCGTTGGCCAAATTGCAAACGACTCTGAGCATACGTCAAGTGCAACTCTTCGCGCGCACGCGTCATACCGACATACGCCAAGCGACGCTCTTCTTCAAGCTCAGCAGGTCCGGCTTCGTACACACGAGCATGGGGAATGATGCCTTCTTCCATGCCTACAATAAAGACGACTGGGAACTCGAGACCTTTGGCGGCGTGCAGTGTCATGAGCGTCACCTTTTGCCCATGGCTGTCCGTATCAGCACTCGACATCAATGCGACTTCCTCTAAAAAGTCTGGCAAACTGACAAAATTTTGCGCGTCCGATAGCAGCGCTCCAATATTTGCTTCTCGGTCTTCTGCTTGCGGCGTCCCGTCAGAGATATAGTCCTTATAGCTGATAGCGTTGATCAGCTTTTCAATGACTTCAGCTGGCGTCGCGGTCTCAAGCAAGACTTGGACGTTCCGCAGTTTTTCACCCAACGATATCAATGCCTGTTTTGCGCGTGATGTCACGGTGCTTGTTTGATCAACGTTGACCAGCGACGAAATAATGTCCATACCCGTACCGGCTTGCCACGTTAAGAAGTGCTCCAGACTTGTCTCGCCCACTCCCCTGGTTGGCACATTAACAATCCTACTAAAACTCATTCGATCATTCGGCTGATACATCAGACGGAGGTAAGCGATAATATCTTTAATCTCTTTACGATCGTAAAAGCGAACACCGCCAACAATCTGATACGGTACGCGAAGTCGCAAAAACGCACGTTCCAACGTATAACTCTGCGCGTTCGTGCGATACAAGACAGCAAAGTCACCATAATCACGTGCTTTCATGGCAACATGACTCGAGATACGTTCAGCCACAATATTCGCTTCCTCGGCCTCGTCGTACACTGCGTGTACTTGCACCGGTGCGCCTGGACCTTCAGCAGTCCATAGCTTTTTGTCAGTCCTTTGGATGTTCTTGGTAATGACGTTACTTGCTGCATCCAAGATATTGCCGGTGCTGCGATAATTTTGTTCTAACTTGACGACTTTTGCGCCTTTAAAATCACGTTCGAAGTTCAGAATGTTGGTAAAGTCAGCTCCACGCCAACTATAGATTGACTGCCAGTCGTCACCGACAACGCATATGTTCTGGTTATCGTTAACCAGGCTCTTCACAATTGCGTACTGCGCTGCATTTGTATCTTGGTACTCGTCGATCATAATGTGCTTGAACATAGTGCGCCATTTTATCCGAACGTCTGGTGCTTCACGGAATAACCGGACAACCTCTAGCAGCAGGTCGTCAAAGTCAAGTGCACCAGCAGTTTTTCGCATTGCTTCGTATTCTTTGTATATCTTTGCGATGTTCTTTTGGTACGGATAATTGCTGCCTGCGGCAAATTCATCGGGGTCCTTCATCTCGTTTTTAGCAGTTGAGACCGCGCCGCTAATCGACGAGGCCTTAATCTCTTTTTCGCTAACGGATAGCTTTTTCATTGCCTGCTTAATTAGCCCACGACGATCATCCTCATCATAGATAACAAAGTTGCGCGCGATACCAATCGCCTCGCCCTCAATGCGCAACATACGTACACAAATACCGTGAAACGTCCCCATCCAGGGCATAAAACTGCGGTTTGAGCTGTCCTGTCCCAAAAGATGTCCCAGTCGTTCGCGCATTTCTTTGGCGGCTTTATTCGTGAACGTAACTGCCAATATCTCGTTTGGCCAAATTGCCTCATGGGCAATCAAATACGCGATACGGTGTGTTAGCGTTTTCGTCTTACCGCTCCCAGCACCAGCCAAAATTAAAAGCGGGCCAGCGGTCGTCTGCACTGCTTCGGCTTGTGCCGGATTGAGCCCATCAAGAATATCCATTACGTTCTAGTATAGCAGTCTTATCTGTTAAACGGTAGTGTAGCGACAAGTATCGGTGCAACTTTATAGAAGTGGGAGTACGTAAAAGTATATTGCTGCACCAGCACCTGCACCAACAGCAAGTAATATGATGATCCACAAGATTACCAACCAGCCCGAGGCTTTTTTCTTTGGACGTGCGAGCGGCTTTTTATATTCATCAGTATCAAAAATCATTGTGGTTGATGGCTCGGCACTACTTGGCTGTTCAGAGTATTGTTGTGTGATCGAGACTGGACCAACTGGTTGTTCGTCGACGATTACTTTTTCTTCATCCTGCGTTGATTCAGGCAGAAGAAGCAACTCTTCTTCTTCGACAACACCATCTCGTTTTTCTGTCGATTCAACCACTGGGGCTTCTTGTTCTTCTTCAAAAATATCTGACACGTCTTCAACAACATCTTGTGGATCTTCTTCAGTTGGTGCGTCACCAGAAAAAGCACCGAGCGGTCGCTTCTCTACCTTGGCACCGGCAAGAAAAGGTGATTCAAGAGGTGTATCTGAAGATGCATCATCGTCTTGATCAACCGTGTTTTCTTTCTGAAAATCGATTGGATCAGGCCATGATTCTTCTTTTGTCTCCGCAACACTTTGTGAACGTTTCATTGGCACATCTTTTTGGACTACCACTTTGTCATTGTCAGTACTTACAATCGCCTCGTTAACTTTGTTACGCATGTCTGAGGATGGATGAACGACATCCATAAAGCGTCCCGAGCTTCGGCGGGTCGCAAGCGAAACAGGAGGACGAACAGGTGATGGTGCCGCAGGTGTTGTTACTTTCACGGCTTCTTCTAACGGCGCAACAAAGTCATCTTGCGTGTTCTTACTACCATTCGTTGCTGAATGTACGGCACGGTCAAGCTCATCAAAATCAATATCTTTCATATCCCACCATTATACCTTGGCCACGCCGGAGCCTTTATGTGCTTTCTTAATAATCTCGTTAAAGTCATGTGCGTTCAAACTCGCCCCACCGACCAGCAAACCGTCAACTTCAGGTATTGCCAAAAATGCAGCGGCATTATCTGGATTGACACTCGCACCATACAGGACCTGAATTGACTCTGCTGCCTTCGGACCATAAAGGTGTTTAATCTGATTACGAATTACTCTGATGACAGCTGTTACATCTTCTGGCTTGTCGGCTCGGCCTCTGCCATCGCCCGCACTAATCGCCCACACAGGTTCATAGGCAATCACAACATGTTCAAGTTCTTCGCTTGTCACGTTTGCAAGGCCGCCAACCAGTTGATCATGTACAACATCTCGCGTCTCACCGTCTGCGTGCTCACTTGCCGTTTCACCGATACATAAAATTGGTATTATATGGTTGCGAATTGCTGCCTGAACTTTTGCACGAATATCTTTGTCAGAATCATGAAAGACATGACGCCGTTCGCTATGACCAACAAGTGCGTATTGCACGATGCCTCTCAGCTGCGTCGCTGAAATCTCGCCGGTATACGGCCCGTGATCACGCCAATAAAAGTTTTGCGCAGCGAGCTTAAACTGGCGACTATTAACTTGCAAACTCAGTGACTGCAAGGCGAGTGCGGTTGGTGCCAGCACCACTTCAACATCACGGTGTGACTTGACGAGTTTTGCAAGTTGATGCAAATACAAACTCGCCTCTCCGACATTGAGGTTCATTTTCCAGTTGGCGACGATGAGTGTTTTATCTCGTGACATGACGTATATTACTTATGGTTATCACTGTTAGTGTACTCTTTTCTGTGCGGTGCGTCTAGCAAACTCTCAATACCCGGCATGGTGTTGCCTGACATCAATTCCAGGCTAGCCCCACCTCCGGTTGACACATGCGTAAAGCTTTTTCCACCTTTACTATCCCACTTCAGCACAAAGTCAGCTGTGTCACCCCCACCAATAATCGACGTAATCTTTGGGTGCGAGGCTAATAGTTCGGCAAGTGCCGCTGAGCCTTTCGCAAAGGCAGGTTTTTCAGCATAGCCCAGTGTGCCGTTCCAGATCACCGTCCCAGCTGTTTTCACAATCTCTAATAACTCTTTGATTAACGCATCACCAATATCGAGCATATCGTTATCATCTATGTCTTGCAGTGCTACGACTCGTCGTGT
>JAKQOF010000103.1 GCA_029565375.1 bacterium | reverse complement strand
AATCGTCGTTTTAGGCTTGCCGATAGTTTTATCTCCACGGACGTGCAGTGTGTATGGTATGCGCAACCAGCGGTGAATCAGCAGATCAAAGTTCATACTGTTATTATACGCCCCGCCTAGCTGCACGGGCAGTGGCGATCTTTTCACTAATCAAGTACGTGGCGACACCACCTAGGGCAAATGCGTAATCTTTTGGCGTTTCAACCGCTTGTGCAGCTTCCCAAAAGTGGGAGTTTGCTTCAGCACTGCTGCTGATTGCGCTACCAGCGCTAAACGCCATATCCTGCAATGTTTCAACGCCAAAGTTGCCGATTGTCCCACCAACCACTGCGCTCATCGCAACTGGCGGCTTGTGTCGCAGATGGTCTGCTGCCCATACGGTCACCATGGCACTAATATATCCGATCCCGGGGTGCGCCATACTATTTGCAACCGATTCAATCCCGTCGGCAATATTCGGATCGCTCGACATCATATGCGCCATGTTTTCGTTAAAGCCAGTATGCTGGCCAATCACCGCAGCCGTCGACAAACCCAAAAAAGCACCCGTCGCAATCAGTCGCCGACGTAGCGTCTGTTTCTCTTCATCAGCCTCCGGACTCATCGGCATATATTCAGCAGTTTTGGTCACTGATACTAGTGTAGCAGAATCAAATGAGAGTTTCGCTCGGTAAAAAATGATGCTATACTTAGTATAGTTATGCCAATTCACTCACTTTCAAACAACTTAGCAATTGAGCCCTCACAACTCTATGTCGCGGATATTGCAAAGATGCGTGATTTTTACACTAAGTCTGTTGGATTGGATATTTTAGAATCAAATGCAACGCGCGTGCTGTTGGGTCATAGACAGACGGGCATTATTGAACTGCTAGCCAAGCCATCGCTGGCACACGCTGGACCACGCACGGCAGGGCTGTTTCACAATGCAGTGCTGTTTAGCACCCGCTCAGGTCTGTCACGTGCTGCGGGCGAAGTGATTACACAGAACCCTCACGCATTTAGCGGCACTGGCGATCATTTGGTCAGCGAGGCCTTTTACTTTAACGACCCAGAGGGCAACGGACTGGAGTTGTACTTTGACCGTCCGCAAGAATCATGGCAATGGAACGACGGCCGTGTGGTCATGGACACACTATATATCGACCCGCTGGGCTATATTCAGCAACATGCGTCGGTCGACAAAAGCCACACTGCCAAACTCGGCCACGTCCACCTGCGCATCGGCGATATTGATACCGCACGTAACTTTTATGTGAAGCTACTAGGCTTTGACATCACAGCCGAGCTGCCTGGTGCGTTGTTTGTGTCCGTCGGCGGATATCACCATCACATTGGTCTGAATACCTGGATGAGCCTGGGCGCTGGCAAACGTACGCCAAGCCTGGGCCTGGGTGACGTAACGCTAGAACTAGACACCAGCAGCGACGTCAGCACACTCGCCGCGCGTGTTGAGGCAGCAAAGTATCCCTTTACCTACGCAAACGGCGCACTGCACCTGGCCGACCCATGGGGCAACACACTCACCTTCATCGGAAAATAGTGTTACTTACGAACGAAGAGTCGGATAACGATCAGCACGCCGCCAATTGCTGCGACGACAATCACAACAACAAGCACAGGGTTAAAGCCGCCAGTGGTTGACGCGTCGGTTGTCGTATCTTTTTTGGTATCATTTGTTGCTGTAGCTGGCGTCTTCTCAGCAACGGTCGAGTCATCCTCGGTTGCAAGCGCGACTTCGTCGGTAGTGTCGGTTGACGCGTTATTAACGTATGAAGAAGCTAGTACTGGTGTGACAGAAGGGGTAATCGGCGTTGTGATCACTGGATGTGCGGTGGTCGCAGTAATAAAGCCGAGCCAAGGGCTGACTCCGATTGCGTTATGTGTACGGACTTCGATCTCGTAGCTGGTGCTTGGCGTGAGGCCAGTTGTGAGTGTGTACTCTGGCGCGCTGGTCGCGGTAATACCCGTGACCGTTGTGTATGCAGTCGTCCCAGCTTTACGATACTTGAGGTCGTAACTGGTGACAGGACTGCCACCGTCGGATGTTGGGATGTCCCACATAACTCGGATGCTCAGTGGCGCCAAGACAACACGTACTTCGGCAGGTGTCTCTGGAAGCGTACGTAGTGCTGGTAGCCCTGCGGTTGTTTGCCAAACTGTTGCAAAGTTCCAGTCATTGAGGGGAATATTGCTATCGTTGTTGAAGAAGTAGTTTGGCATACCGCTGGCAACGTTGATGCCCGTCATACAGACGGTTGGATAGCTAATTCCTTGGTCTAAGCCAACACAATCAGCTTGACCCGTACGGGTTACATCCCAAGTTGAGTTGTCAACGTCGCCACCAATTGCCTGTACGCGACCAATCAATCCACCGACGTTTGTACTACCTGTTACTGCACCTATTGCGAACGAGTCTGTGAGCATACTGAGGGCACTCGAACCACTAAATCCACCAACCTGTTGTGATCCGGTCACCGAACCACTTGCATAACTACGACTAAAGCCACTGCTGGCGTTGACACCGACAAAGCCACCCACGTTTGTCACTCCAATGACATTAGCTGTGCTGTAACTGTCGTTCACGATATCACCTGTTGAGCTACCGATGAAGCCTCCGATATTAAGGATAGTGCCTGAGTTAATCACCTTGTCGACGGTCCCGGTCACAGAACTTCGGTTGTAAGTATTGCTCTCGGATAGCCCAACAAGGCCGCCGATAGTTTGTGCAAAACCTCCAGAAACCCGTCCGAGAGTTTGTGAATTATATACCGATACATCAGACACTGTTGAGCCATTCAAAATACCCACCAAACCACCGGTCGCGAACTCTGAATGTACAAGACTATTTGTAACCCGCACTGAGCTGATAGTGGCGTTGTCTGCTTGAGCAGCAAGCGCACCAACAGTCCCAGTACCGGTGACGTCAAAGCTATCCAGAACAAGATTGGTGATCGTACCACCATTAACATACGTAAACAGACCAACGCCATTTGTGTCATCGACTGTCAAGTTTTGAATAGTGTAGCCCTGACCGTCAAACGTACCGCTAAATCCAGAGCTGGTCAGTGTTCCGATATGACCCCAGGTCGCACCAGTACAATCAACGTAGCCCGCCAGCACGTAATGCGCAGAAAGGTTGTTGTTCATCTCGAAAAGCTGGTTACACGTATTAATCACATACGGATCACCGACGGTGCCTGACCCATTGCCTGAATATGCACTAACGGTCGACGCCGGAACAACGCTCAATACGAGGGCCAAGACAAACAACAATACTTTTTTGATCATAACTCCTCCAAACTTGTCCACTGTATCAAGCTAATGGTTTGAGTATAGCATTAGTTGTATATTCTATAACAGTCTTTTTTACGATTCCCAAGTAAAGCCTGTATGACCAAAGTGGCCATAACGCGCTGTTTGTTCATAGATTGGGCGTTTGAGGTCAAGTATCTGAATAATACCATTTGGCGAAAGGTCATACCCTTCAACTGTCTCTTGCTGGCCGTCAATAGTCACCGTAGCCTCCAGTGGCTGGTCGTACCCAATGGCGTATGCCAAGTGTACAAACACTTCGTGTGCGCTGCGCTTTTTCAAATACTCGACAGCGATTTTGCGAGCCATATAGGCAGCAGAACGGTCGACCTTTGACGGATCTTTGCCACTAAACGCTCCGCCACCAATTGGCACGCGTGGACCATAGTTGTCGACAATCAGTTTGCGGCCAGTGAGGCCTGCGTCTGCGTCAAAGCCACCGACGTTCCAGTCACCTGCTGGATTGATATGAAAGTCGATAGACGGTTGCTGGGAGATGGTAGTTGGGAGTGTTGCAAGCCACGACAACACAGCAGCTTGCAGCTCATCATGTGGAGCGTTTTGAAAGCTGGCAACGATTGATGCAACTTCACCGTCCTTTAACGTCACTTGCGTTTTGCCATCGAATGGCCACTTTTTGTAAATATATTGATTTAGTTGACGTGCCAATACCACCTCGATAGGCAATAGCTCTGCTGTCTCGTCGGTTGCATAGCCCACCATAATGCCTTGGTCGCCTGCGCCGCCAATATCAACACCGGCTGCGATCTCGGGACTTTGCGCCGCAACGTGCACAATCACGTTCACATCGCCCGCCAAGCGCTTCACGATAGCTTCTACGTCGACATCAACTGCCTTTGAAGTTACTTCGCCAGTTACGAAAACAGTACCGTGACCACCAGCAACATCAATGGCGACGCGCGCATCGGGGTCCTGCGCAAGGTGCGCATCTAAAACTGCGTCAGATATCTGATCACAGATTTTGTCTGGGTGCTTTGGTGACACCGATTCGGCTGTTTTGTAGTTTGACATAAAAAATACTCCTTTGTATCGTGCCCATCACATGGCAAGAAAAGGAGTAAAATACTATCTTTCCCTATCATTCGATGGGCTAGAATTGGCACCTCGCGTTTTCACGTAGGTTGCCGGCAGGTCATAAAGCTAGTTCTCTCGCTGCACTCTGGATACTTAATTGTTAAATACTGGACATGCGTCCTTGCTGCTATTTTACGACAAAAACAGATTGATGTCTATTTTTTGTTGAGCATGTTAATTGTCATCGAGATGACAAAAGAGATAATACTGAGGATTGCTAGTAGTGCAATTGCAAAGGCAGTGAGCGCCGTGTTCAGCTCGCTAAAGAGTGCTGCACCCTGAACCAACAAAACAATAATAACAATGGCTAGTAGAGCGATAATCAGGTGTGCGCGTGAAAGCTCACGACGAACGTCACCGATTTTTTGGTTTTTGAACTTTTTAGCTAGTTTTGACATAGATAATCCTTTATATATTTGCATTCAGCGTATCGCGCCTATGCTTAGCTGTCAAGCAACCCCCCTCGCCTACTGCCATATGTACTCTTACCTGAGGATTAACTGTGCAAGGGACGGACCTCTGCAGGTCATGATATGGCAAGAATGGCAAATTGAGGATGCGTAGAGATTCACTCCAGCGATTCCAAAGAAAAAAGAGATCATTCGATCTCTTTTTTCTTTGGTACGCGCGAGAGGACTTGAACCTCCACGTCCCGAGGGACACTAGCACCTGAAGCTAGCGCGTCTACCAATTCCGCCACGCACGCATATAATTTGTTAAGCGCATGAGCGCGTCTACGATTTACCATAGGCCGCCACGCACGCATATAATTTGTTAAGCGCATGAGCGCATACCACTGACTATTATACATGAAGATGAAAAGCGACAGATAACTTAAGGACCCCTAGCGTGTAGGGGTCCGAGAACCCCATAACGCAGGGGTCCGAAAGCGGGCGCTCGTTACTTGGCTTGCGCCAAGGACTGGGCGTACTTGCGACGATCGGCGCGCTCGCGACGGTTGAACGCCACACCATAGGCGATCCAGGGGAGGATCACCACCAGGATGATGAAGAACCATCCCCAGGGCTGCGGAGCGGCGCCTGCGAACGTCCACACCGTAGCGTAGAGGAAGCCGAGACACCCGAGGGTCTGTGAACCCGGGATCCCCCACATGCGGTGGTGCGCGAAGCGCGTGAACAGGAACACTCCGGCGGTCACCCCAATCAGGATGACGACGGAGGCCACGATGTCAAACATTGTTTCCCTTCTTGGTGCTGCCTGCGGCGAACACCGTGAGTCGAGTACTACATGTCGCTGAATCAAGAGGATTACTCATTGACACAGTTAATATAATTATATCATAAATAATGGGTTTTTGTCAATATCGAGCTGGTCTAGATAAAGTCTGCAATATCAAACGATGGGCGCAAGGCGTGCACCAAATCTTTTAGTTCAGATGTTTGCTTGACACCAGGGTTAAGTGTACCGAATGGATCAAAGATAGCGCGAATGTCTTCGTATAATCGCTGCAGATTCTCATCGAGCAGTCCATAGGCTGCGTTGGCCTTCAGGCGACCCTCGCTGCCGTCTGCCAAGAACACCCCACCATGCTTTTCAACCAGCTGGCTGTATTCTGCAATAAGTTTAAAGATCTTTTGCTTGTCGGATACCTTGTCCAGCTCGAGTGCAGGACGCGTAAAGACAACGCCGTCGAGCACACGGACATGTAGCGGTAGTACAACGTGGTGTTTGTCAGCAAGCTCACCCACTGCCCGAGCAAACTCTTCTTCGTGACCAGCAGGAATCTGCGCACCATCAAGAAGTGGTGGGTACGACTTTTTGCCGTCGTCATCAACATAGACAGATGACGATACTTCACGAATCGCTGCAAGTTCCTCAACAGAATGATCGTCGGATGTAATAACAGTGGCGTTAAACTTGGCCAAGACCTTTAGCGCCTTTTTGAGTTTGTGGGCGCGTGCACGGTCGTTAAAGTCGTTAAAGTGAACGTATAGCACAGCACCGATTGCGCTGTCGCTGTCGGCAGCGCTGAAGAATGGGAAAGTTTTGCCCTTTTGAATTGCTTGATCAAACAGCGCACCGTCAAATGTCTCGATTGATGCAGGATCAAACTTGCGCAGTGCATCAGCAGCATCACGAGCAACGTCACTGCTCTCAACCACCGCTGCTAGTGACGTTTGGTCTTTGCTAACAAAGTCAGTCCGCAGGACTACCTCAGAGATAATACCGAGTGTCCCCTGGCTGCCCACAAATAATGGCGTGAGGTCAAACGATCCGTCGCGGTGCTTGACCTGAGCAATGCGCGCATAGCCTGTATTATCACGTCCATCACCAGCTAATTGTTCGTTAATCAGCGCTTGATTGTCTTCGATGAGACCGTCAAGTTTACGGTAGATCTCGCCCTCAAAGGTTTGCAAGCCAATCTTTTTGCTGACATCGCGTTTACTGAGGCGT
>JAKQOF010000076.1 GCA_029565375.1 bacterium | reverse complement strand
CAAACCGCTCTCTGTTGTCATCAATGACAACCCGCTCTTTCCGCCTATCGTCTCGCAAATGCTGTCGGTTGGTGAAGAAACCGGCCAAACTGACACTGTCCTCGTAAAGGTCGCTGAATTCTACGAAGAAGAAGTTGATGTTGCGATTGAAGGACTCAGTTCAATCATCGAACCTGCCATGATCGTCGTCATGGGAAGTATGGTTGGCCTCATTGCTGCAAGTGTCATGACGCCAATTGCTGGCCTCGCTCAAAGCATTAAATAACAGTGGCCTAACCCGAAGCGCTCATGCTATAATGAGCCATAGTATTTACTAGTGGGCATCATGGCAAAATTATTCTATAAAAACAAACCGGTGATCGGCATAGACATCAGCAATACTGGTTTAAAAGTCATGGCCATCGACACGAAAAAATGGCTTGTTCTCGGCTACGCTTCGATTGATCTTGAGCCCTCAAAGGTCAAGGAGGCACTTGAAGGTACCAGCACGTACCTCACAGACAACATCAAAGTACTGTTAAAAGAAAAGTTGGTTGGTAACCTAACGAGCAATCACGTGATTCTTGGCCTCCCTACCGCACGAAGCTTCTCTCGAACATTTGTGCTGCCTGTCAGCGCAGAAAAAACACTCAAAGACGCTGTAGATATTGAAGCAGACCAATATATTCCCATACCGACCGCTTCACTGTACATTGACTACGAAATTATCGAGCGTGACAAAGAAAATATCACTGTACTCATGAGTGCGATGTCCCGCGTCATTATCGACAACTGTGTCAGGGCAGTGGAAGATGCGAACCTTATCGTATCGCTCGTCGAGCCAGGCATGAATGCAGTGGGTCGACTCCTGACAGCAACCGAAGATGGTCACTTGCCTACTGTTATCGTTGATATTGGCCCTGCCAGTACTGATATCGCAATCCTCGATAACGGATCAATCAGAGTAACCGGCGGACTTGCGATTGGCGGCAACACATTCACTCTGGAAATTGCAAAAAAACTGGGTGTAACGCTTGAGAATGCACATCAGCTCAAAGTCTTGAACGGTCTTAACGCTGGTCCTCGTCAAGAAAAAATCAAAAGTGCCCTGGAACCAAGTCTGGATCGAATTGTTGTAGAAACCCGTAAGGTCATCCGTTACTACAATGAGCGACTCAGTGAAGAGCATAAACTTGAGCAACTACTCGTTGTTGGTGCAGGTAGCAACCTCCCTGGCATCGGAGAGTTCTTTACCAATGCTCTTATCATGCCAGCGCGCGTGGCAAGCCCTTGGCAAAAGCTTGACTTCGGCAAACTACCCGAACCAGCAAAGCAGTTTCGTCCACGCTACATCACCGTCGCAGGCCTTGCGAGCGTTAATCCAGGGAGTATCTGGAAATGATCAACCTTTTATCAGACGAATCAAAAAAAGACATACGCGCAGCGAAGACGAACGCCATCCTCTTAAACTACATGTTAGTACTCGGGTTTGGTGTACTGTTCCTTGGGTTTATCTGTACAGGCGTATACATTATCTTGACGAACACGCAGGCAAGCGCTGAGAAACTTATTGTTGATAATGCTGCACGAGATTCATCACAGGGTGCAGTCCAGGCACAAAGCGCAGCCCTACGTGCCAGTCTTTCAACCGCTAAAGGCATCTTTGATCAAGAAGTTATATACAGTCAATTTATCACCAACCTTACTAATTTAATGCCAAGCGGCGTAGTACTGAACACACTCTCGATATCTGCAGCGACGTTTGGCACACCGACGACGCTACAGTTCTTTGCGCGTACAACCGAGGATGCCTT
>JAKQOF010000047.1 GCA_029565375.1 bacterium | reverse complement strand
TACCTCCACGCCATGTCGCCATGGAATGCTGTGAGCTCTTACCTCACTCGTTTCATCTTTTCCTCCGAAGAGGTAGTTTCGTTTCTGTGGCACTTTCCCTAGAGTTTCCTCCGGTCGCCGTTAGCGACTGCCATACTCTTTGCTGCCCGGACTTTCCTCTTATATCCGAAGATACAAGCGATCACCTAATGAGCTGCCTGTATACAGTATAGCAAAGTTATACCTGATCATTCTGATGTTGATCGAGCAACTTATTCACCAATCCATCAGCCATCTTGTTGAGATCACGCGATACATGGACGAATCTCACGTGATTAAACTGTCCTAAAAGTTCAATAATCCTCTCGTTTATAGGCCACAGTTCCCTATTTTTTATCTTATATACTTGATTTAGCTGGTTAACTACTAGCATACTGTCAATCTTAAACTCTACGGAAGGTATTCCTAATGCAGCCGCCTTCTCCAAGCCGAGTCGAACTCCGTGATACTCTGCTTGATTATTTGTTGTAATGCCAAGGTATTCGCCGCCCTGATCAATGACTTGGTGGTTTGCGTCAACGATAACAAACGCAGCAGCGGATGGACCCGGGTTTCCTCTTGATCCACCATCTGAGTAAATAGTTACTGATGTATGCACTGCTGAATCTGTTGCTATATTATCTACAGTTTTCCGTGAGATTGGACGAGGATTATCTGACTGAATGTCTGGTCGGTATATACTTAACAGATACGCTGCACTGTCACGTAAAGATTTGCGTTGTAATTCTGGCTTCGAAACCCATTCATACTCGTCATAGCTTGAGCCAAGAATCACAGAGAAAGACCGAGCAATGTCTGCGATTATATAGACGACGAAGATATGCTGAATATCTCCTTCTTGGCGACTATTCATTGATACGACGTCGTCTAGTAGGATGCGAACTTTTTCGATCCCTAATTCGTTATGAAGATGTCGCTTTAATGCATCTTCGGGCTGTTCATTATCATCGATACTTCCACCCGGTAATTCGTACTTACCAATACTTCCGGGTTTGCCCTGTGAACGACGCAATAAAAGCACATCGTCACCGTTCTGGATAATTGCCTGTACAACAACTCTTTGTTTCATATTTTTGTTTCTACCTTTTGGTTATTCGCTACACCTAGTGTAGCACCTGAGTCATAATTGCAGAAAATCCCGGGTTTGCTGTTGGCGCTAGATATTCCCAACCGTAAAGGCAAGGTGGGTACTCGCAACGTATTTCCACGGAAATACATATTTTTGAGTTCCCGATCTATATGATATTCAGGAAAATCATATACGCCTAGGCTCTCCCGGGATATATCTATTATATCACTGGGATACTGAAGATATGGCTGAACACATCAATAAAGAAGTTGATTGCGGTCGACATCAACGTGCCGATAGCTGGCCCGGCGAGTAGTACGATTGCAAATACGACGATAATGCCATACCGTTCAACAAACTCCATACCACGTCGGAAAAACTCAGGCGCAAGTGCATATAGCACCCGCGACCCGTCAAGCGGCGGGATTGGAATACTATTAAACACGAAGAATCCAAGATTGACCGAAACTATAGCGCCAAATATCTGACTAGCTATCCCAGTAGCGGGGGTCCCCAATACGACCCAAATGCCAAATCCAACGAACGCAATAATAAGGTTAGTTAAAGGACCAGACGCGGCTATCAAAGCAGCGCCCCATTCACCAAATCGAACATTGTTCGGGTTAAATGGAACAGGTCTGGCACCTCCGAAAATCGGAAGACCAAGTAGTGCCAGCGTCACTGGCAAAACAATCGTCAAAAATGGATCGATGTGTTTAATCGGATTTAGCGTAAGACGACCCTGTAATCGGGCAGTATTATCGCCAAGCCAATAGCCTACATACGCATGCATAGCTTCATGGAGAGTCATCGACAGAAGGATAACAACTAATACAATGACAATGTATACGAGATCAATACTCATTAGCACTATTATAACAGCCCTTTTCCCTCTGTTCTACCCTTGACGCAAACGCCAAAAAACGCTATACTGGCTAGTATTGTCAAAATAAGTGGAAAGTAATGCAATGGCAGCACGATGCGAACTAACTGGAAAAGGTAAACAATTTGGCCACAACGTGAGCTTCTCTTTGCGTCGCACAAACCGCGTATTTAAACCTAACCTCCAAAAGAAAACTTTTGAGTTTAATGGCCAAAAAGTCACTATGATCTTAAGCACTCAAGCAATTCGTACACTAAAGAAAAAAGGCATTCTAGCCTAACTCTTGTTTAGTACGTTAAAATAACCCCTCAATTGAGGGGTTATTTTTTAATCACCAGAGATATTAGCTACGCATTAATTCAATGACCATCAACGAAGCCGGAATTGTAGATGCGGCTTTCACCTTATATTTGGGCGTCGCTTCAACCGGAGCACCAAGCTCTTTCACGAACGTCTCAAGTGTGTCTTGTGGTACCTCGTACTTGAGTGTGGCATCAGCATAATGCACAGGAATAACTACCTTTGGATCAATTTTGCGGACCAGGTTAGCAGCACCCGTCGCATCAAGGGTATATCCATTGCCACCTACTGGAAGAATCAGAATGTCAATAAGGCCTAATGCCTCAAGTTGATCATCACTTAATTTCTCATAGATATTCCCGAGCAAACCAATTCTCACGTCTCCCACCTCTATACGATACATTGTACTGAGCTGCCCTTCAGCATCAAGATGGCGTTGCACTGGCAAACCAAGGATATCAAAATCGGCAACACCATATTCACCAGGACCTTCAATAACGAGTCGGGCATCGTCACTGTTGATTGCAAAACGCGACTCAGTCGCAAGCTCTACAGAGTCCTTCAAAACGGTATCCTTCAACCCAACAATCGAAAGCTTCGGATCAACAACGATCACTGCCTTTTTTGTACTAATTAATACTGTATTTCCACCTTTATATTCAACGTCAAACATGCGTTATCTCCTATTCTGTTACTGGACTGCCAGGCTATTATCTATATCAATCACAACTGTATGTTTTCCTGCAAGTATCTCTGTAATAAACTTATCTCGGATACTCAGTCGATAATAGAACTCATCATATGATAGCACGCTGTAGTTGATATCACGACCCTCGCCTTTTTCAATAACCTTCATTGCAACTTTTACTTTTGCAGGGGAAAGATTGCCGACAAGAACAACGTCGACCTTACTGATCGAACCCCTTACAAGTACACCTGAAAAAATAGCAACTCGGATACCAGCAATAGCCTTAACGGCACTCGTATACTCATCTGCTGTCGACTCGGTGCTTATCGGCACAGCGTTTGTATCAATCGCACCATCACCAAAAATCGCTCGCAGAGGAATATAGTATTCATACCGCTGATTCACTTCATAATATAGTTTGTTATCGGCACTATCGCTTGTGATAACCCCAACCTCAAGCATATTTGATAGTTCACGACGAACCGAGTTTATCTGTTCATCAATTTTTCGTGTGATCTCCCGTACATAAAAAGATTGTCCAGGACTATTTAAGAAAAGGTGCAGCAACTTTACCCTCGTCTTTGAACCAAATAGTGCGTCAATCATGGTCATTCCCTCAATAACTTTCGTGTTCTCATAATACCACGTTTATCAGATACGTGCGAGAAGACCAGATAGATATGTGTTCAGGTGTTCAACGTCATCCCAATGAATAAATTTGTTACGCCGTAACCACGTTAATTGACGCTTAGCCAAGTGCCAGTCGGCTGTCACCGCTTGGGTTTTTAGATCACTGATTTCTAGGTCACCCGCGACGTATTTTCGTAACAATGGGTACAGGTTTGCTTTCATTGATTCAGCGTCCCATCCATATTTTTCAGCAATCATTATTGCCTCGTCGACGACTCCATTTTCTAACATTTGTTCAATACGTTTACCTATTCGTTCTCGTAGCTCACTTTTTTCTGTTGTTATTCCGACAATGTATTTTGGAAATTCTGGTACCACATTACGATTGCTATCATGCCCAGCATTCTCTATTGCACGTATGACATACCGTTTATTTTTATCGTTTTCTGGGAGGTTAATGTGATTATCTTCACAGTAGTGATACAGTTCATCTAACGTCATGCGTTGTAATTTTTGCCTCGTATTTTCATCATACTCTCTGCCAAACTGGTAGTCTAAGATAACGGCATCGACATACAAGCCAGTACCTCCCACAAGAAACGGAACATGGCCTCTCGCACGTATGTCTTGAATGGCTTTGACTGCATATTCCTTGAAGTCAGCAACGGAAAAACGCTCATTTGGCTCTATCAAGTCGATACCCCAATGCGGAACAAGCTTTTGCTCGACAACGCTAGGCTTGGCCGTACCGACATCTAGGCCTTTATATACCGTTCGCGAGTCTGCACAAATAATTTCGCCACCAAAACGCTGCGCCAAATCAATAGCAAGTGCTGTTTTACCACTGGCAGTTGGGCCAGTGATGACAACGAGTGGAAGATTTATATCTTTGGTTGCCATCGTATATCCTGAAAGTTATTGACGATATGGTTTGTGCAGGTTATTCCTTCTTGTGCCAAAAGCTGGGCCTGGACTTCTCGTCCGCCATGAAAACCGGCCGCCAAGCCTCCAAATCGATTAACCAATCGATGCCAGGGCAACTCAGTGTCGCCATAATGAGCAATGCCTCCGACAACACGCGATGCATACGGATGACCGACAAGCGCCGCAAGATCACCATACGTCGTTACTCGTCCAGGAGGAACTTGCCCCATGAGCTGTTCTACTTTTCGACGAAAGCCTGCGTCAACCACGATTACACCTGCTTTAAATAATCCGCAAGGGCGTCAAGAGATACTTTCGTTTCACCATCCTGAGTTCGCACGCTCACTTGCCTATCATCCTTATCTTGTTGTCCAATAATAAGTTGTACAGGTATCTTCCACGATGTCGCCTCTCGGATTTTTTTGCCAAGTGATTCGTTGCGGCTGTCGACTGTGTACCGTAATTCGTTATACTTCACTGGTGTCATCAATACAACGCCTGTGAGCACCTGTTTAATCTCCTCCACGTAGTCAAGAACGGTGTCGTTAATCGTAAGGATTCGAATCTGCTCAGGTGCAGCCCATAGTGGAAACCAACCACCGGTGTGCTCAATATACACACTCAAAAATCGCTCGATCGAGCCCAGGAGCGCGCAATGTATCATGACTGGCGTTTGAGAGTTGCCCTCATTATCGTTGTACTCAAGACCAAATCGACCAGGTTGCACAAAATCTAGCTGCACTGTCGCAACTTGATGCTCACGACCTATTGCATCCATTGCCATAAAATCGATTTTAGGACCGTAAAATGCCGCTTCACCTTCGACCTCAAAATATTCCAAATCATTTGAAAGAACAGCTGACTTTAATTGGGCTTGAGCTGAGTCCCAGAGAGATTGGTCACCCAAATAACCATCGCCACTGTCACGATATGACAGACGAACTCTCAAATTCATATCAATTGTGCCATATAATTCACGAGCGCTAGAAAGCAGACTATTAATCTCGTTTTCGATCTGATCAGAACGACAGAATACATGGCTATCATCTTGAGTTAGTGAACGTACACGGTTCAGCCCACCCAACTCACCCGTCTTCTCATCACGATAATCAGTTGTTGTTTCCAGAAACCGTACAGGTAAATCGCGATAGCTGCGTGGTTTACTCGCATATATCTGCGTATGATGAGGGCAGTTCATTGGCTTCAATGCCATCTTGTCGTCAGTTTCCTGGCTGGTGACCAAAAACAGTTCATCACCAAACTTTGCCCAATGCCCAGATGTTTCGTAGAGAGATGTTTTTGTAATATGAGGCGTCCACACTTTTTCAAAACCAAAAGCTTGTCGTAATTGGTTGGAATACTGTGAGAATATATCTCGAAGAACTGTCCCGCGCGGTGTAAAGAGTGGTAATCCTGCCCCGACAAGTGGCGAAACAGTGTAAAGGTCAAGCTCTTTACCAAGCTTGCGGTGGTCGCGAAGCTTGGCCTGTTCCAGGCGCTCAAGATACTGATCAAGTTCTTCTTGGGTTGCAAACGCAACGCCATACAAACGCTGCATTTGAGGGTTCGTCTCTTTCCCTCGCCAGTACGCTCCAGCGACACGTAGAAGCTTAAATACACCTACATCTTTCGTGTTATGTACATGTGGCCCACGACAAAGGTCAACAAAGTTGCCGTTTTTGTAGAAAGACACGTTCTCTACTGCCGCTTCTCCGTCCGCGGCAAGACCAAGTTCGCTCACGTCGAGATCTTTTGCAACTGTTGTGCCTGAGCGTTTCAAGTCATTTAGCAGCTCTTCCTTGTACGGCTGATTGTTCTCACGCGCCCAGTCGATCGCTTGATCAATTGGCATCTCAAACCGTTCAAAATCATCACCGTAATTGATAATCCCCCGCATCTCTTTCTCAATCTTCGCGAAGTTCGCGTCAGATATTTTAACCTCACCAAGGTCAATATCGTAGTAAAAGCCATTTTCGACCACTGGACCAACCCCAAATTTTGCCTCCGGCCACAGTCGCTGCACGGCAGCTGCCGTAATATGCGCCAAGCTGTGCCTCATTGCGTGTAGTTGTTCGTCGTTCATATCGTTACTCCTTTTAAATTAAAATAAGACACACAGCGACCGGGTTTATGACTATAAATCCATTCGTTGTATGTCTCGGGTCCAGCTGATTGCTAGACGGTTCCACCGGACTTTTACTTATGAGGGACGTTACGCACGTCCTCGCACCCACGGAACTCGGCAGATGGTTGGGCTGCGTCGTTGTTCTAGCTTATAATACCATATTGTTGCCTGTTCACCCCTATTTTGCTATCCTGTATAGAGCTTGGGTCCTTAGCTCATTTGGCTAGAGCGCCTCATTGACGTTGAGGAGGTGAGAGGTTCGAATCCTCTAGGACCCACCATACATCAGATCCTTACAGGGGTCTTTTTTATTTACCCACTGTTTGTCATAGTTTTCCACCAGTCCACGAATACCTATATTACTATCTGTATATCACCTGGTGAATATCGACTGCACATCTGTACCATTGACAATTACAAGTGCTTATGCTAATATGTATATATGGTCAAGAAACAACAGATGTCAGAACCAGTATCACCTATCTCGCAACTTCAGCAGTTTAGTCTGGGATTTGAATACAACAAGACTCTTCAAGAAGTAAAGCGTGATGTACGTGTTCGTACACACAAAAACGCATAAGCATAGCGATGTCACCTATCCATCACCTGTTCTTAAGGAACAGGTGATTTTTTATCCCTGAGATGTATGTTTGAGTTCTTTGGCGCGCTGCCGAGCAGCTTTTGCGGATTCATGTGTTGCTTTATCTGTTACATCAAACTTATCAAGATACTTACCAAGGAATAAACGACCTTGTGAGTACAACGCCGATCCGGCGCTGTAACCAACTGCGCTAATTGGCATCAAGAACCACTGTAGTACCATCCATATAGTCCTATGGCGCTTATAGCGCGCTGGCCGCGGAGGAAGAAGCTTAAAGGCGAGAAAGACAGTAATAATAAGACCGACGGTCGCTACTTGCTGCATCGAGCTAATGACGTCCGGAAGTTGGTGCGCCACGGGGTCACGAAATGCCTGAGAATTAATAAGAAGCGGTACCCACCCACCGAAGGCGACCAAAATCGATATACTCGCAAGCGTTACATGGCCATCAAGCAGCCTCAGAAAGCGTCCAAAGCCCCCCAAGAACGAGACGTTGCGCTGACCCGTAAAAATCCGTACTGCCACGTATGGCACGTCTGAAGCACCATATGCCCACCGACGTAACTGGATAAACTGCGCTTTCAAGGTCTTTAGGTATGTATCTGATAGCACAGCGTCTTGATAGATAGGCACATAGATCGGCAATACCGAGTAATTACCGTTAAAGTAAAAGTAACTACGCCAGTATTGGTGACCGTCCTCTACGATTGTGCGCGTACTCCAAAAGTCCATCTCGACAAGTGCATCCATTGGTTGCGAATGTGAGGCAAAGTTGCGAAGTGTATGAGGGCGCATGGCACTAATAATGTTCCAAAACGAGTTACCTGTTGCAACAACGCGCATAAGTGCAGGTGCATCCCAAATATTGCTGAAGAATAGTGATATCGGCTGATACGCAAGATGTTTGCGATCTTCGTGTACGACGTATTCGTATGTCACATAGTCAAAATATGTCGCATGGGGACGGTTATCGCTATCGAGCGTCGTCACAATAACATCTTTATAGTCGATATCTTGCGTCGGTAGCCAGTCACGCATATAACGACCAGCGTGGGTAATGTTACCACCCTTTCCAATTACTTCATCAGGAAGGTCTTGCGGGTGTTCGATTAAGTGTAGCGAGTGGAACTGATCACCAAACTCCTTTTTTAAACGCTCTACTGTGGCTTTAATCGCAGGTCCACCACGCTGCTCATACGCAATCGCGAGGATAATCTTTTTATTGTCGTAGGTTGTGCTCAGAACGGATTGAATTGTTGGTGCTAGGATGTCATACGACTCGTTATAGGTTGCGATAATCACCAGGTTGTACAGCTGGGATGGGCGCGGAAACGTATGCGGGTCAGCCGACATCAGACGTAGGTTGTCTACGTGCGCAATTGCACCAAACGCGCGCGAATGAGCATCCTTTAATCGTTCAAATGACTCGACAGGCTGTTCCAAATCACTGAGTCGTGCCTTCCAGTCAACGTTTTGAGAGCGCTCGAGCCGATTGCGTCCCCCGATGGTGTGATATGCGATACCAACGGCTTTAACTAGTAGTGTGATGATGATAAGCATCAGATACACTGCCGCCAAAAGCGGACTGATAAGCGACAATACGACAAGCAAAATTAATGCACCGTAACTCAGTACGGCAGGAAGCATCTCGAACAAACGATATTTGAGTGTTCGTTTACCAAGGGGTATTTCAAGATCAATCATAGACTCACTACGGTGAACACACGTTTATTGTGACGTAAATGTTAATAACGGCATACGCTGTCATCCAGGCAAGAAGAACTATGGCGATACCAAGCCATGCGAACAGTACGGCGAGCGAGTGCCCTTTGATGAGTAACAATTTGATAGCGATAATAATGTGAATGAGCGCTGCAAATAATCCAAAAACCGCAAATGTCAGCAAATAAAACCACTGGTCGCGGTACAAGTGCGTCACGCCAAAGGCAGAACAATGCGACACAAGTTGAAGTTCGCTAGGCCGAACACTCAATCCTATGTATATCGCAAAGCTAATCGCCAGTAATAACAAAATACTCGATAGCACTAGTAAATAGCGGTCGGCGACAAGGTGTTTGAGTGAATCTTGTATAGTCTTTTTCATATATTTCAAAATGATGGAGCCGCTGTCCGGATTTGAACCGGAGACCTACGCTTTACGAAAGCGCCGCTCTACCAACTGAGCTACAGCGGCACTGCTGCCAATCATCGATTATTATAGCATTACAAGGCGTGTAAATAAACGCCTCTCCCCTGTTGCTTGATCGGCCGAAAACTGTTAGAATGTTTTGAGTTCACCCTACATACGGGCTCGTAGTGAAGGGGTTATCACGCCTCCCTGTCACGGAGGAGATCGCCGGTTCAAATCCGGTCGAGCCCGCCATAATAAAAGACTATCGTCAGATGGTCTTTTATTATTCTGGGTGTAAAAAATCCTCGAAAAACTAATTGTGTATACCAAAACGCTCTGACACAAAATCCCAGTTCACAACATTCCACCACGATTTTACATAGTCGTCGCGCTTGTTCTTGTAATCAAGATAGTACGCGTGTTCCCAGACGTCCAAACCAAGTAGTGGCGCTTCCAGTCCCTGTATCAATGGGTTATCCTGGTTGGCGGTTGTAATAATATCAAGGTCTGGCTGCAACCATGTCCAACCACTTCCAAAGACAGCAAGTGATTTTGTTGTAAATTGGTCAACAAACTCTTGATAACTACCATACTTTTCAACTAATGCTGCCGCTAACTCACCCGTTGGCTCACCGCCACCGTTTGGTGACATCCACTGCCAGAAAAGACTGTGGTTATAGTGACCACCACCATGATTAATCACTGCCTGACGAACGCTATCCGGTGCATCATTGATGCCGATCAATAGTTCTTCTACCGACCGACCCTTTAGTTCTGGGGCACTGTCTATTGCAGCGTTTAGCTTATCGACGTATGTCTGATGATGCTTGTCGTGATGAAGTACCATAATATCCTTACTGATATACTTACCTAGCCCGTCGTAATCGTATGGCAATTCTGGAAGTGTAAACATAGTGAGTCTCCTTAAGGATTATCTGTTTCAGTCTTTGGTACTGATATGTATTCAGCAATCTTATTATTCTTCTGTAGTTCAGCCAACTGCCTGGCAAACTCTGTCAGTGGAACTTGAATATATTCGTAGTTAACCTGTGTGTCGTTGCTGTCGATCAGGCGGACAAAGTAATACCCGTCTCCTGTTGTGGACTTAATCGGGCTTGATACTTTGCCTTTTTCGAGCTTAACCGCTGCGCTAGCCAACCCACCGTCTTGGTTGCTTTTATTTACCCAGCCAAATGCACCATACACTACCTTTGCGCCTACTGCGTTTGCCGCTGTTGTGATTGCCGCTAGGTTACTTCCATCAGCGTTTACTTGTGACGTAAGTGCATTGCTTGTCGCCAGTGCGGCGTCATCAACCGCGTATGCCGCCTTCTGGCGGAGCAATTCATTCTTCAACACATGACGATATTCATCTGGGCTCCATCCAAGAATATCAAGCGTCGCCGCATCGTAGGTTTGCTGTGAAATCTCACCGTCTGCCGTCTGTCTTTGTGCTTTAATGTATGACTCCAGCTCAGCATCGGTCACACTCAAGCCAAGTTTGCTGGCAACTTTTGCACCATACGCGTCATTAATAGCAGCTTGCATGGCCTTTTGCTTATGATAGTCTGCTTGGCGTTTGCCATCCTCTGTCTTCAAACTGACTTGCTCTTTTTGTTCGAGGTTATAGATTGCACTGCGATAGCGTATCAGATAGTCACTATAAAGGACCGGCTGTCCATCAACAGAACCGACCGGTAGCGGTACAACCTTCGTCACGTTATAAAAAAAGACGTTGGTGTTTTGAACAGAATATAACTGCCAGTAGCCGACGCTCACGAGAACAATGACTGCGACAACACTAATAATAATGGTATTGAACACAAGGCGATGTCGGACGTATTGCAAAGGATACTTGAAGCGGCGTCCACCGGCAAGAATGCGTTCACGATGTTCAGCGACAGTCTCGTTCGTAATACGCGACGGTGCCTCGACGTCTTTCCTACGTAACTTAGCTAGTAACTTCTTCATAATCTCCTTGGTGTTTAACTGCATTATTGACAGCATTTTGTAATTTATTGTACGTTTTGTCGGGATGCTCGACTTGATGAATCACCAAGTCACCAACAAATGTCTGGATAACGATTGTCCCATATTGAAAAATTTCACCTGTAAACCCTGGTATATTATAGCTTATGTTTTGAATCTTGGACAGATGAAGCTCGATAACATCCTTACCAAAAAAACCTCGTTGGGTCACCTGCCGAATGCGCTGATCAGTGACGATATAGATCGTAAAATACCACAAGATAAAGTGATACAGAAAGAGGATTAGTCCTAATGCGAGGCCACCGACAGGAAGCCAAAAGAGTTCAAGATTATTTTGCCAAATAAGCGGTGGAATTGCCGTAATAACGAGTGGGATAACAAGCAAATAAAAGCCCTTGCGCATCGCAATGATGTGTCGGCGAAAGATGAACAATAGTTGTTCATCGTCGCGCTGGCCATCAAAATCAAGCTGCGCTTGTGAATCTTCGTCAGATGTATCTTGTTTACTCATGTTTTGGTACCCCGGGCAGGAGTTGAACCTACAACCTTATCCTTAGGACGGATCTGCTCTATCCAGTTGAGCTACCGAGGCATATAGGTATTATAACGCGTCAGCCTACCCTCTGTTTATAATTCAACTGGATAGAGCTGCTTTCTGTTAATTGTTTCGCTTCGCTCAGGCAGTTGAGCTACCGAGGCATATCCTACCCACTCGTTATTGTAGCATATAACAGGGGTACTAGCGGACAAACTTTTCGTTTGCTGCTTCGTAGGTGTACAGCTCGTCATCAGTAAACCAATGCGCAATTTCTTTAGCTGCTTCTTCTGGGTCACCGCTGGCATGAATAAGGTTTGGAATACCTTTGCCCTGATCGTCTGCGTATACAAAACTCATATGCGAAAAGTCGCCACGAATCGTTCCGGGTGCTGCAGACTTTGGTTCGGTAGGGCCAACGAGCTTTCGTACCAGGGCCACCGCTTCGACACCTTCAAGTACCATGGCAATGACTGGACCTTGTATCATCATCTCAAGTGTTACGTCAAACGCTTTCTCGCCTCGACGAGTAATCATCTGGCCGATTTCTTCGTAGTGCTTGTAGTAATGGTCTTTGTTCGGTGCAATCATTTTTGTTGCAACAATCTTCAAACCAACGCGCTCAAATCGTGTCAAAATCTCGCCAACAAGCCCGCGTTGAACCGTGTCTGGCTTAAATAATACTAGTGTGTTTTCAACAGTTGTCATGAATGTACTCCTTAATCAATTCACTCTATTGTAACAAAAGAACCAGCGCTAATACAGCTGCAAGCCCAATCCGGTACCAACCAAATAGCGCCAAGCTATGCTTTGACAGATACTTCATTAAAAAGCCTATCGCAAAGATACCGGCAAGAAATGCGGCAATATTACCAATAATGAGTGGGGTCATATTTGCCATGAGGTAGTCTCGATCCGATACAAGTATCTTGAGTGTTACGCCGACCATGATCGGCAAAGACGCCAAAAAACTATACTCAGCCGCGGCTGCAGGGTTTAAGCCAGCCAGCCTTCCTGCGATAATCGTTGATCCAGATCGTGATACGCCAGGAATCAACGCAAAGACCTGCGCTAGTCCAATAACAAGAGCTCGTAGCGGACTGAGGGCCTCACCGCTACCGACAGCTGACGCTTTCGGCAATCGTTCCAGAATAACCATGACAATACCAACTGTTGCCAGCGTCACCATCACCACAAATACACTGCCAAAAAACGGAGTTGCACTGATAAAGTCAGCCAGAACATAGCCGATGATGCCAGCAGGTATGGCAGTGATTAAGATATTGACAGCAAGCTTATATTTTTTATGAACAAAAATGTCCTTGATAATCGTCAGAATTTTTTTACGGAAGAAAACAAGCAATGCAAGAAGTGTACCCACATTAATAAACTCTAAAAACAGATGGTCAGACGCGCCTGAAAAAAAGGTTTGGGCAATAACCAAGTGCCCAGAACTGCTGATAGGAATAAACTCTGTAAGACCCTGAATGATGCCAAGGATGATGATTTCAAGCGTATGCATTGTTTCATTGTACCGAGTTATCGGCTTTTAGGCTATGCTAATAACATGTACATGTCGGAACTCATCCTTGACTACATCGAACACCTTGAAGTAGAAGGTGGACGCTCGGCGCGCACTGCCGAAAACTACAAACTCTATCTTGAACGATTTGTTGAGTTTACTGAAGATATAATTGTAGATAAAATTACATCGGAAGTTATTCGTAAATATCGACTATGGTTGAATCGTTATAAAAACGGCAACGATGATGAATTAGCAACCATCACTCAGTCCTATCACCTTATTGCTCTTCGTGGTTTTCTCGGATACCTTTCAAAACGGGATATCCCCTCACTTTCGCCAGACAAGATTGAGCTTCCAAAGACAACGCGTAAACAGGTCACCTTTCTCCATTTTGACGAGATTGAACGGTTGCTTGAACAAATTAGTACTGCGACCGAAGTTGGTCGAAGAGACAAGGCACTAGTTGAGCTCCTGTTTTCAAGCGGGTTGCGTGTGTCTGAACTGGTCAACCTGAACCGAGATCACATCAACACAAAACGACGTGAATTTATGGTTCGCGGTAAAGGCCAAAAGGATCGTCCTATTTTTATTAGTGAAAGCGCTGCACGCTGCGTTGACGAATACCTACAAGAACGACTCGACAACCTCCCTCCCTTATTCCTCAACTATAGTCGTAATAATACAACCGGCACGACGGGTGACTTTCGTCGGCTGACTGCAAGAAGTGTTCAGCGAATCGTGACGCGATATGCGCGCCTGGCAGGCATCACAAAACACGTGAGCCCGCACACCATGCGTCATAGCTTTGCAACCGACCTACTGATGAATGGCGCTGATATACGCAGTGTTCAAAGTATGCTTGGTCACAGTAACATTAGTACAACTCAGATATATACCCATGTGACCGACCAACATCTCCGTGAAATATACGAAAAGTTTCATAGCGAGGCCGATAGCCCAGAGGATGTCACGTCAAATAGTTAAGGCGCGCACGTGTTGTTATAGTCACTTGCCGTATCAGTAATTAAGAAGTCTTTACAAAGGTTACCGGTCACATCAACGGCGCTATCTGGATACGGAAAGCTTGAATCAACAAGGTCTGTAAGCTCAACCCTACTCTGTACACGCCTGAACAAATCATTTGCGCGACCTGTCGAATCTACCTGAGGCTGCACACCGTTAAAGCTCGCTGGATCAACACCATTGTTTGATAGTGTCAGACGATAATTTGATTTGTTATAAAGTGCACTCAACTTCAAATATGCAAGTCGACTCCCCGCCCCAACAGGATCAGGCAAGGTCAACTCTACACGACAGGCATATCCACCACCTGTAAGGTTGCCCGAGCAAGTCACTGGGAACGGGTTGGTTGTCGTTGCGCGCGTGCCTGTGGGCGTCGCGCGATTATCTCGTCCCACAAACGATGCCTCGTCTACAACTGATGACGTTGTCCCTGTCGTCCCAGTCGGATATAGGAACAAAGTGTTCGCATTACTTTGGCCGGTTGCATTGACACTGTCAAAACTACCTAGCGTAAAGCCACTGCTGCTATATTGCATCAGCTGTGCACGCATAACAGAGGGTCGATTTGGCTTCCAAAGGTTTTGAGCGAGCAATGGCTGCGCGAGCAACGCTCCTGGCTGCAAGTCGACGTCAAAACTATTTGTCGTCTGAAGATTCTCCGAGCTATACCACTCAAGCAACACGGTGTTAAATGGTTTTGTACTCACGAGAGGAATAACCTTTGACGCATTTGTCGACAACACACCCAGGTAGTCATCCGTATCTAACTTCACTTTTACACAGCTGTACGCTTGATCTAACACGGTGTCTCCACTACTCTGTTGAATCTTGACCTCACCATCAACAGGAGTCACGATATCACTCAGCCCAGTGTTACATTCGTCTAGATTAATCTTTGTCCTCGCAGCCAGACACGCGGCACTATCGCCTGTTGCGCAGACTGTTTGGTAGCGGATAATTGCTCGCTTTGCGTCTTCAACACCTGCTTGGGCCGAGTCATAGGCGCTTTGTGACAAATCGACAGTTGTTGCTTGTTGTTCATCTCGTATGGTCAAACGAATAAAACTGACTGTCACAACAGTAATAAGAAGTGCCGTAAACACGACAATGAATAATGATACGGCGCCCAATTCGTTAGTACGATGCTTTGTCATAATTCCTCTTATCATGGTATCACAACCCGCTTCCCGCTCGTGCTACAATGTTAAACTCTTGCACCGAACAATACGCAAGATCAGCCCCGTCTTCACCTGGTCCCTTACAGCCTGTGCCGCCCTCAACAAGCGCAGCTTGATCGTTTGTCCCAATAAAGAAGACGATACTGTACAATCGTTCGCGCGTCTTTGCATCTGTAGCCGATGCAGCCGATTCGATGCTAAAACTCTGAAGCGCTAAGCTGTGATCGCCAACGTTCAAAAGTTCCGTTGCAGTTGCCTTATCAACCTTTTTTGTTGAGTCAATACAATACGACGCGCTCGGGTCGACTGCTTTGACAAAACGAATCTGCGTGTCGCTTCCGTCTGCATACACGTTCAATCTATCACCCCCGGGATCATTTGACACAAGTGCGCGTCCAAAGTTCCATACATAGCTATACTGCCCAGTACACAACCTTCCGCCCCAATCTTCCTGCTTCACATACCGACTACCGTCTCCTTCTTCAATCATAAACGGTGCACCTGAGGTAATACTGCGTTGCAGCTCGTTGGAGAGGGACCGACCCGATTGGTTAACCTCCTTGAGCGTTATTCCCCTGTTATAGACATTACTTATCTGAATAATTGTGACAGCTATTGCTACCAATAAAATGGATATAAATGTCATCGAAAGCATTAACTCAATCAGCGTAAAGCCTTTTGTTTTATCCACGTGGTTCATACAACCTCACAATCGTTCCTATCGTCTCGGGTACACTCAAGCCGGCAGTTCCCCAACATGCCCGAATATGAAAATCGATAAATCCAGCGTTCGCTTGGTTAACATCAGTAGTCGTTCGAGAACGAACAGCCTCTATCCATATACCGTCAGCGGTTTTTAAGATAGATTGGCCGTTCACAACATCGTACTCAACTTTAGAGAATACCTGGGCTGGTTCTAACTTACTTTCTCCAGGGGCAGTAAATGTTGCTGTACGTGCGTTAAAGATAAAGCTCCCGCTTGGTGGGTTAGGACACGTATCAGCCGCGCCAAAAGCAGAGGCGTTGACAGTACCTGTACTGATAATACTGTCGAGCATAACCTTCCATTGTCCTGCTGGAGTATCAGCTGCATAGCTTCCGCCAGATTGATAGGCAGCCACGTATGAATCATGTAGAAAACGGAGTGTTTCAGCCTGGGCGTCAATCTCTTGGCGAACTAATGTTATTTCAAGAGCACGCTGTGAAGTCGTCGTACCTTGGTTCATGATGCTCAAACCACCAACGGCGACAAGACTAAACACAGACACGGCAAACAAGACTTCAATAATCGTGTCACCTTTTTCATAACGGCGTTTAAAGCCTAACATCCACTGCTCCCATCGCCCAGCACTTCCACGCCAGTTGTGCTTGTTGCGCCGGCAACCACCGATACTGCCATCTTGGTTGTTCCAAACAGTCCACCTGCGTCAACGCATGCTTTCAGCGGTTGCGTCAGGTTGTCTGTTGTCACCAAATCAGTAAGGTTTTGGACTGCGACAGACGTATCTGGATTGATAAATGTTCGCACGATACCACTCGACGGAGATCGTAAAATCAATAGCGAGAATGCAAGCGGCGTATCACTCCCCGCCCTGTGTACAGATGCACCCCATTCGATTGGATATTCTTCTGCGGATGCGGGAATAATATTGAGCTTGTAGAGCTTTAGTGTCTCAAGATCACTTGAAGTCAATTTTATCGTCGGATCGATATAGCCAATGACTGTACCAATCGAAAGCGTCGAGCTGTTGAGGGTCGTAATGTAGCGACCAAGCACCACACAATCGTCTTGTCCGCGTGGTGACGCAGGGGCACTTTGGTTTGTTGTGACATTGGCATTATCGTCACATGTCAGTTCTGCAGTACTAACGGTATTACGAACGTTGATAACCTCTGAATACTGTTCCTGGAGAGTTGTTTGCAGCGATATAACACTGTCGCGATAGCGTTGAATATTGATCGACGTTCCTGTCCCCACTAAAATCGAGACAACCAATACACCGGTGATTGCCAGAAACAACATCGTCTCGATGATAGTAAATCCGCGTTCGTAAGTGCTGCCCATTTGGCATAATTATACCATAAGCGTATAGGGTTATATACGCTTAGACGAGGCCGTAGGTATAGATATCAATCAGATAAAACCCGACAAGTTGTGCAATGACCGTGCCAGCGATTAATAATGGGCCGAAAGGCACATGCGCACTACGCTTTAGCTTGCCACGGAGCATTTGTGGCAACACGACCAAACAGCCAATCAGATTGGCTGCAAACAGGGCGATGAATGCAAGACGCCAGTCGGCAAGCAAAAGCGCAAGACCAAGACCAAGCTTGATATCACCAAAGCCAATCCACTTGCCGCGAGATACAAGATACAACACGAAATACATACCACTCAAGATACCCACTGATGCAACAATCGAAATAATAGTTGCTGCTATATCACTAGACCGCAGTACAACGAGAATAGCACTCACCAACCCAAGACCGATAACAGCAACATTCACTTTATCCGGTAGCAACAACCACTTGGCGTCGTATGCGAATAATATCGCCAAGCCAACACCTGCAACAAGCCACACAACAAACTGAGCAACCTCGAGACCTGTGCCCAGTTGATACGGCCAAAGTGCATATGATGCAACAAATAAGGACGCAACGCCCAGCTCAATAAGTGGTTCTAGGTGCCCAATCGGCTTACGACATTGGCGACAACGACCACGCAGACTTATCCAGCTGATAAGTGGAACCAAATCATACCACCTGAGTCGGTACGAACAGTGAAGGCACTGCGAATAGTCATGCATTACTGTCGCTTTTGTCAGCTTCTTGAGTTGTTCATACTCCTCTTTGTCATACGCTTCGTGTCGTGACCTATCGATGGCTAGTTGACGTGCGCGAAGTCGCCATACCGTTGCACCTGAAAAACTCCCCAAACATAGTCCGACAAGGACAAGAATAAGATATATAAGCTCAGTTCCCATAAGCACTATGATACCACAAATAGGGCAATAAATAAGGACGCGTCAGCGTCCTTATTTATTGCTTTTCGGCGATGTCCTAGCTGGTTTGACAGTAGTACGCACCACCACCGTTTTCTAACTGAATGAGTGCTGCTGCTTGACGAGTAGTGCCTTTGACGACCTTGTCGTCAGTATCGCACTTTGCGCCAACAATAAAGACAATATTATCCTGCGTAATACCACTGACCGTTGTTGAGCCGCTGATCGTACCTGTAAAACGAGTTACTGTTGTACCACTAGCAAGTGTAATTGTGCCGCCAACAGACGTCACGGTAGAATCTAAGTACTTACCAAATGTTGATGCGTCGTCGGTCGGAGATTGCCCACGATTGTTTGATTGATAGGTCGTAATAGACGCAAGAACCGTACTCACCTCAGACTTTCGAGCTGAGTCACGTTGGTTACGCTGCAAAGCAGGCAACGCAATAAATACCATCAAGAAAATAAGGCCTGCGATTGCAAGTACCAAAACAACCTCGATAATCGTAAAACCTTTTTCTTTTTGTTGAACGTTCATAGGAATTTATTCCACCTTTCGTATGAACTATTATGTCTTGCGTTGACACGCTTATGCTTATAGTACTCTAATCTGGTACGCATGTCTAGACATTTATACCGTTGACCAGGCTGTAAATTGGAAGCAAAATGGCACCAACCATTCCTCCAGCAACAACTGCCAGCACAACCATCAAAATAGGCTCGATGGATGTTGAAATAGTTCGAATTTGCTCATCAAGCTCGTCTTCGTACACCTGTGCAACCTTACCCATCATCTCATCGATGCGTCCTGATTGTTCGCCAATCTTAATCATCTGCGGGACAAGTGGCAATATATAATCTTCTGGTTGTATCGCTACAGAAAGTGCCTTACCGCCCCTTACCTTCTCGGCAGCGCGTGTGATACTTTTAGCAAGAATAGTGTTGTTAATCGCAGTTGAGGTAATTTTTAACATGTCGAGCATGCTCACGCCGGTACTAAGGAGTGTCTGGGCAGTGCGCGTAAAGCGAGCCATGTATAACTTTCGAAACATAACACCAAAAATAGGAACATTGAGTTTAAAGGTGTCTTTAAATTTGATACCACTTTCTGTCTTAAGATACTGAACAATAAAGTACACACCCAGGCCAATAATAATGATGGCAAGCCACCAAAAGTTAGATAGAAAGTCCGCAACACTCACCATAATTTGCGTGATAAGCGGCAAATCTTTTTTGAGATCTTTATACAGCTTTTCGACTTGTGGTACCACGGTAAAGAGCATAAATGCCATCACACCAAAGATGACAAACAAGACGATGATTGGGTATGTCATCGCACCTTTTATCTTGCTGGTAATCGCTGCATCCTTTTCCTGCTGATTGGCTATACGCTGCAAAGATTCGTCGAGCGTACCAGATACTTCACCTGCTGATATCAACGAGATGAACACTGGGTCGAAGATATTTGTATGCTTACCAAAGGACTCAGATAATGTTTTACCACCCTCGACTGAAGCAGTAATCTCTTGAATAACTGCCTGCAGTCTCTTGTTCTGGGTTTGCTCGAGGACGGTATGGAGGCTTTGTGCAAGCGGCAGCCCCGCACCAATCAATGTTGCTAACTGACGCGTAAAAACGATCTTATCCTTTGTAGTAATCCGTCCACTCAGTCGCGCAATAAAGTTACCGTCAGCAGACTCTTCTTTTAAGACAAGTGGCGTAAAGCCCTGCTCTAGCAGTAGCCGCGCAGCAGCACTTTCAGAATCAGCCTGCAGTGTCGCCTTAATAATTTTGTCTGATGCCTGATCACGGGCTTCATACGCAAACTTCTTCACGAACTAGCCTCGCATCAATCTTTCAAATTCAACCAAATCAACAGCAAACTCACGTGCATTGTCATACGTCACCGTCCCACTTTGTACTAAGCTCATCAGCGTCCTATCCATCGTCTGCATACCTTGGTCTGCACCTGTTTGAATCACTGCGTCCAACTGGTGTGCCTTGCCTTCTCGGATAATATTACGTACTGCTGGGTTTGCAACTAAAATCTCAGCGGCAACAACACGACCACCACCAATTGCCGGCACAAGACGTTGCGAACAAATTGCCATCAAGATGTTTGACAGCTGCGCACGAATTTGCGGCTGCTGGTGCGGCGGGAACACGTCGATCATACGATCAATCGATTGAGCAGCACTGTTGGTGTGCAAGGTTGCAAACACCAAGTGTCCGGTCTCGGCAATGGTAATAGCGGCACTAATTGTCTCGAGGTCACGCATCTCACCAATCAACACAACGTCAGGGTCTTGGCGCAAACTTGAGCGCAGTGCGGCACTAAATGAGTACGTGTCGTAGTGAACTTCACGTTGCACCACCACTGACTTTTTAGACTTATGCGTAAACTCAATTGGGTCTTCGATTGTAATAATGTGTTGTGCGCGTTCCGTATTAATTTTGTCGACAAGTGCAGCAAGCGTAGTCGACTTGCCGCTACCTGTTGGGCCAGTCACTAGTACAAGGCCGCGTGGATAGTCAGCAAATCCAAGCACAACGTTTGGCATACCAAGCTCGGCAAGTGTTTTAATATCATTAGGAATCAGCCGCAGTGCTGCAGCCAAGTTACCGCGCTCGTGGTAGGCATTAACACGAAAACGCCCCAATGTACCAAATGCAAAGCTGAAGTCGAACTCCTTGTCCTTAAGAAGGATTTGGCGCTGGTCTTGGTCCAAAATCGCGAAAATAAGTGTCTCGACTGCTTGTTCATCAAGCGGACTAAAGCCACCAATAGCAATAAGTGAACCGTCGATACGCAGCATCGGAGGAAGCCCTACCTGAATATGAAGGTCAGAGGCGCGTTTGCGAACCACTTCTTCGAGGAGTAATTCGATCCTTAGTTCTTGATTGTTCATCTTCCCACCTTTCCTATGCCGTATCTGCCGCTACACGATTAACTTCTTCAATGGTTGTAATGCCCTGTAGTGCTTTCAGGTAACCATCCTGACGCATCGTTATCATTCCCTGCGATATAGCCATACGCTGAATCTCTGAACTGGTTGCTCGTGCAACGATGAGGTTTTGGATGTCACTATTTACATCCATTACTTCGTACAGCCCAGCGCGTCCGCTATATCCATGGGGTGATTGAGCAGAATCAACTCCCTTGACTAAAGTATAAGCGCTTTGACCCGCTAGAGGCAAGTCTTTATATCCCAAATCTTGCGATACCTTTGCAACGTCAGCGGCGGTCTTTGGCAACAAGTGCCCCACTGTCGTCAAAATATTTTGTGTTTCTATCGGATTTGACTGGTATGACTGACGGTTTGTCGCAACGCGACGCACCAATCGTTGACCAATAATAGTGTTCACCGTACTGGCGATCAAGAACGGCTCAATACCCATATCAAGAAGTCGTGGCAGCACACCCGCAGCACTGTTTGTGTGCAAGGTGCTAAACACCAAGTGACCTGTCAGGGCAGCTTGCACAGCCAAGTTAGCCGTCTCGCTGTCACGGATCTCCCCCACCATCACAACGTCTGGGTCTTGACGAAGAATTGATCGAAGCCCTGTTGCAAACGTCAGTCCTACGTCACCGTTCACTTGAATTTGGTTAACACCATCCATTTTGTACTCAACTGGGTCTTCAAGTGTGACTATATTGACTGTGTCGTTCTTAATTTCCTTAATGAGAGCATATAGACTTGTTGTCTTACCACTACCTGTTGGACCTGACGTGAGCACCATACCGTTCGGGTGCTTAATACCACGACGAATTGCTCGAAGCGCTCGGCCAGCATAGCCCATTTGCTCGATATCAAAACTGTTACCCGACTTATCAAGCAAACGAATGACCACTTGTTCACCCCATACGACAGGGCTGATAGCAATACGGAGGTCTACCTCTTTGTTGGCGACTTTTACTGTAAACTGACCATCTTGAGGCACGCGATGTTCGTCAATTTTTAGGTTGGACAAAATCTTAATACGGCTGACCAGCGCTGGCTCAATGCTCTTTGGTAGCTGCATAATCTCTCGCAGGACACCGTCAACACGACAACGAATCTTGAGCGTTCCCTCAAGTGGCTCAACGTGAATATCGCTTGCTCGCGACTTAACTGCATACTCCAAGATTGTACTGAGTGCCTTGCTGATTGGTGAGTCTTCGACAATCGTTTTAACGTCTTTGTCAGACTCCATATTTTCTTCTGCCTGGCTAGCAACTGCCGCCTCATCGACACTTGAAAGGTCTGTGCGATACTGATCAAGTACATGACGCACACCTGCCTCAGACGCCATAAAGACCTTCAGTGGTCGCTCAATACGACTCGCCAAGTAGTCCACTGCCTGAACATTGTTAGCATCAATCATAGCAACAGCAAGACGATTCTGGACTTCTGCCAGTGGCACGGCCATAAAGCGTTCTGCAATGTCCTCAGGAAGCAGCGACAAGATGTTCTGGTCAATAATACTGGATGTCAAATTCACATATGGAACACCCGATACCTGTGCGATGGCGTGCGTCAGCATTTCGTCGTCGATAATATGTTGTTGGGTTAATATGGCAAATAACGGTTGGTTTGATGACGTTGCCGCTGCTTCTGCGTTCTTAAGGACAGACTCGGTCACCAGGCCTTCATCAATCAGAAGACTCATCAACTTTCCTTGTATGTCGCTAGTCAAGAGTGCCATACGGCCATACTCCTACTGTGTCCCTGATTGGGTAGATTTGATCTCGACTTGAACAGCTGGGTTAATTGCATTTTTGTTAAAGATATCCGTGCTAGGCTCGACAATCGTTGCGTTAATTGGGTCAATCGTCTTCACCTTTGCGCTTTCGCCGGATATGCTACCAAAGAGACTGCTGGCAACAAAATACGCAACCAGCATGCTGACGGCTGCAATCAAGACAATCATTGCTATATCGCTTTTTTTCATGGCTTTACCACCTTATCTCTCAACTCTACCGTTCGCGCTGGTTCGTAAAAAGCGCGCGCCTGAACAGTCAACAATCGTCCAGCACCCTGACTTTCAATCCGTAGCGATGTCACATCAATAGCGCGAATCGAACGCTCCAAACGGGTCAACACTTCCTTAAGTGCCGTTTCGCTGCCGTTGACCGTAAAGCGGAATGTAATCTGAGGCTGTGAAGCAGAGTTTTTACTCGACCCGGACTGCACGACCGCATCAGCCGACAATGACTCAACGCCAATCACTGGATCAACCTGTAGTGACTCAATGGTGAGACCTGGGATATTGGCAAGCAGCTTATCTTGGAGTGATGCACCAAGTGCAGTAAAGTTTGCATCTGATGGGAGTGCATCCAAGATAACCTGTACGGCTTGGTCATCTGGTTTTGCTTTAGAGTCAATCAATGCTTGGTTGTTATCAAGAATCCTCACCTGTGCCTCAAGTTCGCTCACATTATTATTATTCTTGGTCAGTGTTGAAACTGTCTTATCTTTTTCAGCCAATATTTTTTCGTTAAATGACAATTTCTGAATCAGGAATATCGAGCTTACCAAGGCAACACCTACAACAACAGATACCCCTGCAACCCAGATAAACATCGTCCTGTTTGCACTGGCGATCTGCGTTCGCTTGCGTATTGCTGCGTCTTTTGGCTGCATTACTGACCCCCCTCAAGATCTTTTGCGCGATCAACAAAGATACTTGTCGGTACACCCAAATACGAGTCAGTCGCATTGCCCTTGGTCGATATCACGATACGTAAATTCTTAGATGCAGGCGCAAATAATTCGGGTGCATACTTAAAGCTCATCGTAAAGCGCAGCACCTTTGCACCGGACGCGTCTTCACCGTAGCTAGTCTCACCAGTGCTGACATCTGAGGCTAATGTCACCGATTGATCACCTTGATCGTTAGTAAACTGCACCTGAGCACCTTCAATCGTCTTACGAAACACCTCAAGTGCCGCATAACTTCTTGCAGCCTGTCCCTCAACACTAATCGTTCCTAGGTCTGAGTCAATCGCTAGATTTGATATCTGCACTTGGTTTGGTGACGCGGGAATAATCGCGACCAGCACATCAAAAATACGTGAATCAATTTTTTTATCAGCGTGTAGTGATGATATCTTTGTCAGCTGGTTTTGAATAGTAAGTGTTTTTGAAAGGTCTTCAACACTGGCTAGTTTTTTGCCACCATCGGTAATAGCACCGTCGGCAACAACGCCACGAACCGTTTGCACACCAAATACATAGATCGCTAGAAGCGTCACAATAATACCGGCGCCGACAGCAATAATAATCGAGAACGAAATCACCGTAGAACGGACACGTTGTGCCTTGATAAGTTCCTGTTTAACGTCAGGAACAAGGTTGATCTCAATCATTACCTGTTCCTCCTCTCGGCGAGGCCAATAACAGCTGCAAACTCGGAGGCAACACTGCCCAGTTGTTGCTGATCAGCCTGATTCACACGTACTTTTTGCCATGGGTTCGCGACCGCGGCGGCAACAGTAGTCTTTGCAGCAACGTAGTCGCCAAATTGTGGCACAATCGCGGCAAAACCAGATAATAAAATGCCTCCCACTGGTGTGTTTGGGTAGCGAGTTTGAAAGAACTTAATTGATTTGATCAACTCGGCAGCAAAGTTATCAAGCGTCCCTTCGATAGCCCGGAATACCTGACCTTCAAGACGGTCTGGGGCCAGTCCAAACTTCAAAATAAACTGACGAGCTTGTTCTTCCTGTACATTGAGGTTTTGGACTGCTGCTTTGATCAGTGAGCGAAGCCCCATAGGAATCGTGCGCACGAGGCGTGGTGAGTCACCAAATGTAATTGCCAAATCTGTTGACTGCTCACCAACATCAATGATGAGTCGCGCGTCCTTAACCCCGCTCGGTAGCAACGAACGAATCATCGCAATCGGATCAGGTTCTGCTGCAATAACATTGAGTCCTAGGCTCTCGATAAACTCAAGTCGTTCCTCTGCATAGGCATTTGCAGTGCTTGCCAACAATACTTCTTGTTGCTTTGGATCATGGAGGGATTGGCCGAGTGGTGCCCAGTCAACCTTTGTCTCATCAATTGCCATCGGAATATACTGATCGATCTGATATTTAATCGTACTACGTAGCTCGGCGTCGCCCATATTCGGTACGTCAACTACTGTTGTGAACGTCTTGCTTGATGGCAAGCCAATGGCGACATTCTTAGCCTTTATGCCACTTTGACCAATAGCCGTCATAATAATCTCACCAAGACGATGTTGGCTTTCACTCGACGAGCTGGTACTTGTTTTCTCATCCAGAGGGACGTATCCATAATGTTCGAGTGCCCAACTTTCAGGTCCAGTCGAAGACAATTGCACGACGCGTACGGCGTTGGTGCCTATATCTAGTGCAAAAAAGTCGCCCACTCCTTTTAGTAATGCCATATTGCCTTTCATTATACCTAAAGCGTAAGCGTAAAAGCAAGCGAAGAAACGATATTACAGGCGAGGCGGAAGTTCGGTGCTGTAGACTGTCTGAATCCGACCGCCACTTTGCGAACGTGCCGCTGCCCAAATATATGCATCTGGGCGCAAATTAAAGATTTCGGCAGGATCACCACTATTTGCGCCTGTCCCCGATCCTGCTGTGCGGCGAAGGAATAGCTTGTTTGCCATGACTGGGCCGTTAACGACCAATTGGTTACTACAAATGCCAGCAGTCAAAGGCTCAGTCGTACTAAGCGCTGTGCCGCCAACTGTTCCACAGGTATTGATAACACCGTCTGTCGTAATCGATGAGCTCTTAGCAATCAACCATGCGTCAATTTGCGTCACACTGTCAGCAATAACGATGTTCTTGGCGATAATGATCACTTGTGGAATCTGACTTGCCGACGTCAGCGTTGCTGGTGTGTACAAAATATTGCCGTTTATGGTGACTGTTGAGTTTGGCGCGTTCAGCACTACCCAACGAGAAACACCAATTGTCCCACCGCTGAGCGTCAGGTCGCCTGGTGCTGTGTACACACCTTTAACCGCAGCGTTTGCAAGGTCATTGGTCGTCAGTACAGGTGTCGAGCTAGTCACAGGGAACGTCGAGGCAACGTCTGGAATAGTACGTGTCGTTGCATAACCCCCAATAACAGTCGTCGCGTTACATCCTGTTGTTGTTGCGGCGTTTGTAAAGCTAAGCGTGCTGGTATTACATAACGTTGCGTTCTCAAGGCCAGTTGGGTTACCTCCATATGCCGATCCAGAGGCAATTGAGCCAGATGTTGACGCACCAACACGTCCTGTGGCAAAAATACCATACTCAGTCCAGCTACCAAATGTCCGTTGTACACCACTAATATCTTTGACTGATGTACTGGTATAGATGTTGGCTAGTGGCAATGCACCCGTCACTCCTGAAAAGGCTTTACCGACAGACAAATCTTCACCCAGTACTTGGATCTTTGGTTTTTTACCGATAGTAATACAGCTTGGTGCAGAATGGCGCCATTGATCGCTACTGCTGGATTCGGCTTGCACGGACAAGGCAAAACAAATCTTTGTGCCGATTGGAAGGTCTCCAATAGGTACTGATTGTTGTGGCAATTGGTCACCCGAGATAATCGATCCACCAACACCAAATACAGACGTTCCAGACGCACCAGGAACAGTCGAGCATACCGCCTTAGCATTGCTAAAGTACGTTCCACACGGCAACGCAGCTGCGACAGAAGTCCCGCCTGCTGAATTTGGTACTGACCCACCTTGTTGAACAATAATCTTTGTGACGCGCCACTGTGTTGGTTTGGACTGCGTTGGACCGGCATTTTGCACACCAATATCCACTTTTGCCGTCGCAGATCCTTCAATCACGCGATTTGATGCCAGTGATGCAGTTGGTGTCAGCGTGTAGTTATACGGCACTGTTACACACGCCTGATTAGACTCTATCCACCCGCTATCTATCGAGCTTTTCGGACTCGCGCTTGTTGAGCGACACAAGGTTTTTGTTAGGTCACTCGCAGTGACCAGGTGTGTTGAGGTAAAGGTATCTCCTCCTCCCAATGGAGTATCTTTTGGCAATATCTTATTAGCTCCTGTGCCTGCCCCTAAGTCTTGACGGTCCTGATAATGATAGGTGATGTCAACGTGGGTCTTGTTCGGGCCGCTGTTTCTAATGACATGCTTCCAGGTGATAGTCTCACCAGGAACCGCAACGCTGCGATCTGCTACCGTTGCAACACCTGAGTTGTATGGATTTGGGTTATCAAACGTTGGAGGATCTGGGTCTGGTTGCTTTGGGCCAGGAGTACATGAAGCGTCATTTGGATTTCCGTACAACTTTGTACCACTTGGCAGTAAACACCATGGCGGCGTTACCGGCAGTGGCACTGCATCACCTGACGGGTTTGCACAAAAATACAGCAAGCTGTAACTTTTGCCACTGCCAACATCAATATATACACCCGCGCCAGTTTGTGGCCAATCACTGTGCTCTGCGACATCATAATCGGTGTATCCGTAATAATCACCGTCAAAATAGCCGGTATATTTGTCACTTCCGTATGTTGTGCCTGTTTTGTCTATCCATGCGTTCCACGTAATCTTTCCTTGTGCCTGCAGCGCATCCAGACGTTGTGTCAAATCAGTCCATTGTGCAGTCGATACGTCCCGACCTGCGCCAAGGCCAAGCATGGTGCGTACAACAAACGCTGCGCCGGTGGTATTTTGCCCACCTGCACCATGCGATAATTGTAAACTTCTGATCAGTTGTGCAACATTACGGACACCAATCCCCGAGTCGTTATATAATCCTCTTGGAATCACCCTTCTGTCTGGTGTTGGTGTGTCTGTGTAATACATATTACGACCCGTTATCCAGCCAATATTATTGCCCTGACCAGTGATGGCGTGAGCCTTCTCGACATCAACCAAAATTGAGGCGCTTGAGGCGATCAAAAACCCAAACAACAATAGAACTGCAAAAAACCGCTTTTTATGCAGCCCTTTAGCCATTACTGTGCTTCCCTGATACGCGCTTCATAGTAGTCCTTGGTATTAATCGTTATATCGTTATATCCGTCCGTATCCAGACGTGAAATTGCGAGCTTAAAGCTGTTGATTGCCTCTGCTTTATTACCCTGTGCCAGATATATCTCGCCCAGGAGGTCAGCCGAAAAGCGCGTTGGCAAATAGCCATCTGACTTTTTGGCAAGCGTTATTGCCTCATCATATTTTTTGTCATTCAAGTACAACGTTGCCTTATACCGATACAGCTCTGCGAGCGCCTTAGGGTCAGTGTTAGCGCCAATCGCTTGATCGTATGCTTTATTTGCTTCATCAAAATTACGTGACGAAAAATAAAGATTCGTTGCAGTTGTATTTACCTTGTCGGGATTTTTTTGGTCGTCCGTCAGTGCTGGCGTACCAGATTTATTAAACAGCAAGAACCAGCTCAGTGCCCCACCAACAAGTACAACAAATACGATAACAATGATAATAATTTTTGTGCGTGTTATCTTGATCGCCATAATTAAGCCAATTATAGTATACCGCTTATGCGAATACAATTCATATCTGTTAAAATAGCGGTATGAGTCTTTCTATCGGAATCGTGGGTTTGCCTAATGTTGGCAAATCAACCTTGTTTAATGCCCTGACCAACAATTCTATCTTGGCAGCTAATTACCCGTTCGCGACGATCGAGCCGAACACGGGTATTGTTGCTGTGCCTGACGAACGACTTTCGCGCCTGGCAGACCTATACCACTCGACCAAGATCATCCCTGCCAGTGTCACCTTTGTTGATATTGCAGGCTTGGTCGCCGGTGCCAGCAAAGGCGAAGGCTTGGGCAACAAGTTCCTGGCCAACATTCGCCAATGCGATGCAATTGTGCATATTGTGCGCGCCTTTCATAACGACGATATTGTTCATGTTGAGAACCGCATCGACCCCCTCAAAGACATCGAGATTATCAACACCGAGCTGATCCTCGCCGACATTCAAACCATCGAGACTCGCCTGCCAAAGGTTATCAAAGAGTCAAAAGCACTTCCAAAGTCACGTGTTATCGCCGAGTATCTGCAAGGCCTTCTCGACGAGCTGAACAAAGGTGTGCCACTGTCTGCCCTACCGAGCTTGAATCACGAATACATCGCTGACCTGCACCTACTGACTGCAAAACCTGTTATTTATGCCTTTAATATTGATGAAAAAACACTGACTGACACCACGAAGCAAGCCGAGCTATCTGCCCTAGTTGCACCTGCCCGAACAATTTTTGTATGCGCTCAATTGGAAGAAGAAATTAAAGGTCTGTCAGAGGCAGACGCACGTGAACTGCTGGAAAGTTACGGCGTTAAAGAGACTGGATTGGGTCAAATGATCCATGCTGCCTATGACACACTGGGACTGCAAAGTTATCTGACCGCAGGCGTTCAAGAGATCCGCGCCTGGACAATCAAAAAAGGTGCGACTGCCCCACAAGCAGCTGGCGTGATTCACGGTGATTTTGAACGTGGCTTTATTGCTGCAGCCATTTTTGACTACGATGACCTAATTGCTGCGGGCTCAGAAGCCGCCGCTAAAGCAGCCGGCAAGATGCGCACTGAGGGTAAAGAGTACATCATGCAACCTGGCGATGTCGTTGAGTTCCGCTTTAACGTTTAGGTGAGTTATGAAGCACAAAAAACGAAGCGCGGCCTACCCTACCCAGCCCAATCCAAATGAGTATTGTGTGATTGACGACAAAGTAAAGAAAAAGTACCGCACCGAACTCGATGCAGCACTCAACGCCCCCAAATCAACACTCTCACAATACAAATGTGCCTTTTGCAGCTTTTGGCACAACGGCACCTCTACACTCAAGCGCTCAGACCCATAAAATGATCAATAAAACAGATTCAAAACTTAAATTCCGCTGAGCAAGGGACGGACCTCTGCAGATAATAAATGGCGGGGAATGCAAGTCACACGATGGAGACGATGGAGACGAAATCGAAGTGCGAGGGTTATTTGGTGGGCTTGAGGAGATAAAAGCGTTCTTGGTTACCTTTGGCGCCGGCGACGTCGCTGTCGCGCTTGTCCATGATGACAAATAAGTCTTTTGACCAGGCTTCAAAGTCGCGCAGGATTTGGCGGCGCATTGAGTCATTTTTAATAATACCTTTGTTGGTTTGGTCCTTCCCTGCTTCAAACTGTGGCTTAACCATGGCAGCGATGAGCGTGTGTGGACCGGCCAAGTGCTCGTGCAGATGTGGCAAGATGTCGCGCAGGCTAATGAACGACACGTCGATCACGATAATGTCTGGTTTGACCTCCAGGTAAAAGTCGCGGATGTCTGTCTTTTCGTGAAGTTCGATCTTGGGATGACGCTGCAAGCTGGGGTGCAATTGGTCGGTGCCAACGTCAACGGCATATACTTTTTTGGCACCGTTACGCAGTGCGTAGTCGGTAAAGCCACCGGTACTACTGCCAACATCCAAAACGACTTTGTCTTTAAAGTCGAGCTTCAGCACTTCGGCAACTGACGCGAGCTTCAGACCTGCGCGACTGACATAATGAACCTCGGGTGTCATTTGGATATCGCTGTTAACACTGACAAACACGCCGGGTTTTGAAAGCACGCGACCATCAACGGTGACCTTGCCCATCTTTATCCAGCTTTCAGCTTGTGAACGCGTAGTCGTTAGACCTCGACGTGTCAGCTCGATGTCCAAACGTTGTTTGGTCATCTAAGCCTTTTTACGCTCGCGGTATTCACCTGTTGCGGTATCAACTGAAATGATGTCGCCAGTCTTGATGAATGATGGAACTTTAACAACCAATCCTGTCTCAAGCGTTGCGTCTTTGAGGACGCTGCTGGTTGTGTCGCCCTTTGTCACACTCTCGCTGTAGGTGACTTCCAAGTACACGTTCTTTGGCAATTCGACATTGGTAATAATACCGTCAAATGACTGCAAACTCAGGCCTTCGCCCTCTTTCAAGTATCCAGCTGCGTCGTCAACCAACTCCGACGACAGTTCAAACTGTTCGAACGTCTCTGGATCCATAAAGTGGTAGCTTGTACCGTCTGAATACAGATATTGCACACTGCGGTTGGTAACGTCAGCAGAGTCAATTTTTTCCTGACCTTTGAAGGTCTTGGGAATAACGCTGCCATCGATCAAGTTCTTTAACTTGACGTTCACAATACTACCGCCACGACCCATA
>JAKQOF010000018.1 GCA_029565375.1 bacterium | reverse complement strand
GCAAGCAAGTTCTTTTTTGTGCCCACAAAAAGAACTTGCTTGCCACTGGCAACAACCTTAGTCAAGAATGGCAATGCCACGTCCAAACCTTCAACGGTTTTTGTCAGGTCAATAATGTGACTGTCCTGGCGTTTGCTGTGGATATATGGTGCCATTTTAGGGTGCCAACGGCTGGTCTTGTGACCAAAGTGAACGCCTGCTTCAAGCAGGGCTTTAATATCGACAGTTACTGCCATAATGTGTACTCCTTGTTTTCCTCACTCATGCATCTGAAGGTCAGATGTTACGCACGAGTTGTGTCATTAAATTGTGTTACTGAACCATTTTAGCAAATTAACACTTTAAAATCAAGCCTGGTTAGCGAGAAGTCTTGGTCACCTTTGACCCAATTGCCTCGGATATATGAGTAAAGCCGTCACGATGCAACAGGTCGACAAGTCCAGCATTTATTTCTTCGACTACCTGTGGGCCCTCGATGATCAAGCTGGTTACAAGTTCGACAAACTGCGCACCCCGAGTGATCTTGTCATAGGCGTCCTTAGCGCTGAACACACCTCCTAGGCCGATGAGCACAAAACGATCACCATAGGCCTGGGCGGTCTTATGCAGTAAATTTGTACTTAACTCACGAGTGGGAACACCACTGAGCCCACCTTGTACCTCTTTCGGCAATGGTTCCTTAAAATCAATCACCTCACGATTCTTGGTTAGGTTCGCAAACGTAATGCCTGTGACAGCATGTGTACTCGCGACGGTCAGTAAGGCCTTTGTCTGTGGCCACGTAAGATCTGCCGGCATCTTAATCAGTAGCGGTTTTGTAACAGAAACCTCGTCTATGGCGATAAGTAGCTGATCGAGGAGTTGTGGTGTTGTGAACGTCTCTCCGCCAAATGCGTTTGGGCACGATATATTAATTTCAATCATTTGTACCGCAGCAGATTGCTGTGCAATTGCCACGCTGTGCACATAGTCAGCAATCCCCTGTTTTGTCTCAGCTGTGTGCTGACTATTCGTACGCGCGACAGAAAGAATAGTTGGATACTTTTTTTGTACAGTGCGTGGCAATGCTTCAAGACGCTGGATAATACGCCGTATGCCATGGTTCGCAAGCCCAACATGCACCACCAGCGATTGTGTCTGCGGCAAACGGTAAAACCATGGCCGTGCGTTGCCTTTAAATGCTTCGGCTGTTACTGAACCTACCTCTGTAAATCCAAAGCCTAGTGACCGCATCATGTTAACTATTTGGCCATTCTTATCGAGTCCTGCGCCCAGTCCAACAGGTGACGAAAAATGCATGCCACTCCATTCAAACTCCAATTCTGGATGGCGCCTCACACTCACGCGTCGTGTTGTGCGTGCAAAGCCCGGTATTCGTCCTGCTATCGATAAGGTGCGTATCGTGAAAGCATGCGCCTTATCAGGAGAAAAGTGAAAAAGAACTGGCTTGATCAACCGTTTATAGGTGACAGATCGAAGCGTCATCCAAATAGTGCCTCACGAAAACGAAGCAGTAGTATAAACACCAAGGCAACATACCAGCTCGCTAAAATAAGTGATGCATAACGCACCCAGACGCGACTCAAAAAAAGTAACTTCTTTGGCAGTACAATAATCTTTACCGCCAGCGTATAGGTTATCAGTGACCAAAATATCGCCACGGTTACCAACCATGTCACAAAGCACCATGGGCAAATTGTTCCAAGCACAATGATACTTGTCAGGTACAAATACAGCGTAAACAGCAGCCCGGCAGTGGCTGCAGCAACACCAACCTTCCATATCCACAATGCAAACGACGTACGTGCAAGCACCAAAACAGCAAATACAAATAACGCAGTAAAGGCTGCGATACCGAACGCAGGGTTCGGTATGCCAAGAATCTCTGCCTGCGATGACGACATCACGGACTGACAACTAAGAATTGGATTGATGTTACAACTAGGGTTGAACGATGGATCCCGAGCAACTTCGAGCGTATCGCGCAGTAACGTAAACGATGCCAACAAGCCGATGACAGATGTTACTGCCAAAACTATACCTATAAATCGTGAGGATGATTGCCAAGACGTCATACTATAGTTTTAGTATACGCTCAAAACGCTTACTCCACTACATCTTCGGCCTAGGCCGCTTCACTCTCATTAAGTACTTGCTGTGGTGTCTTTCTGGTATACTCACCCGTCTTAGCATCTCGCGTCAGTACACTCACCAGCGCAAGCGGTACTGGTTTTTGAGAACCCGAAGACTTGAAGTGACGAGCAAACCCGCCCGCAGCGAGCCTTGTTCCATTATCTACTGCAGGTTGGAAGTAATCTGGCCGTGCTGGTACTTCAAGAACGATAGTTCCATATCGTGGCGCTGTGCCTCCCAAATACCAATCAACTCCTGCATTGTTGTTTAGTGACCCATCATCAGACTCTTTGTATTCATCTTCATCGCTTGCACCTTCAACAAGTCCAGACTCTGCGTAGCGTCGTAAGTCATCGATACTAATCCCCCTGTAGACCGCATCCGATCGAAGATCAATCTCCCCTAAAGCAGTGACAATACGGTCTCTGCCGTTTTGAATCGCCTCACCGACGCTCAACTGCTCTCCTTGGCGAAACCTGTCATGAATCCTGTTACGTTCATCATCTTGAGAGCGCGGCATCAGTTCAGCATCAAAATTACCCGTATCCGGATTAACACCAATTCCTATAAATAAGTCCATACGCGCAAGACTATCTAGGCCGACATGACCAATCTCACGCAGCTCTTCGTGATTGAGTGGTTGGTGTAGAGCCTCCACGTCGTTTGTTGCACGTTCTACGTGTTCAACTGCCATATGTACTAGCGTCCGCGTCGCGCATTGGGTGTTCGAACTGTACTCGTACGACCGTGACCCTTGCGACCGCCGACATTGCTACCATCATTAAGCCAGGTTGGCTGCTTGTTATGACGCGCTACCGTTGCGTAACCTTGGTTTGTTTTGCCCT
>JAKQOF010000025.1 GCA_029565375.1 bacterium | reverse complement strand
CAGACAACATCAAGGTGCTCTTAAAGGACAAATTAGTCGGTAACCTGACCAGCAATCACGTGATTCTTAGCCTCCCTACTGCACGAAGCTTTTCTCGAACATTTGTCCTGCCTGTCAGCGCAGAAAAAACACTCAAAGACGCTGTCGATATTGAAGCTGACCAATATATCCCTATCCCGACTGCTTCACTGTATATTGACTACGAAATTATCGAGCGCGATAAAGAGAATATCACTGTCCTCATGAGTGCAATGTCCCGCGTCATTATCGACAACTGCGTCAGGGCCGTGGAAGACGCGAACCTTATCGTATCACTTGTTGAGCCAGGAATGAACGCAGTCGGTCGGCTCCTAACAGCAACCGAAGACGGCCACTTACCTACGGTCATCGTTGATATTGGCCCGGCCAGTACAGATATCGCAATCCTCGATAACGGATCGATCCGGGTCACTGGCGGACTCGCGATTGGCGGCAACACACTCACACTAGAAATTGCAAAAAAACTGGGAGTAACACTTGAGAACGCTCATCAGCTCAAAGTCTTGAATGGGCTTAATGCTGGCCCTCGTCAAGAAAAAATCAAGAGTGCCCTCGAACCAAGTCTGGACCGAATCGTCGTCGAAACACGTAAGGTCATCCGTTACTACAATGAACGACTCAGTGAAGAGCACAAGCTTGAGCAACTACTTGTTGTTGGTGCTGGCAGCAACCTTCCTGGCATCGGAGAGTTCTTTACCAATGCACTTATTATGCCTGCGCGTGTAGCAAGCCCATGGCAAAAGCTCGACTTCGGTAAGCTACCCGAACCAGCAAAGCAGTTTCGTCCACGCTATATCACCGTCGCAGGTCTTGCCAGCGTTAATCCAGGGAGTATCTGGAAATGATCAACCTACTATCAGATGAATCAAAAAAAGACATACGCGCAGCGAAGACGAACGCCATACTATTAAACTACATGTTGGTACTCGGCTTCGGTGTGCTTTTCCTCGGGTTTATCTGCACGGGGGTATACATTATCCTGACGAACACGCAGGCAAGTGCAGAGAAACTTATTGTTGATAACGCTGCACGAGATTCATCGCAGGGTGCAGTTCAGGCACAAAGTGCAGCCCTACGTGCCAGCCTTGCAACAGCGAAAGGTATATTTGATCAAGAGGTCATATATAGTCAATTCATCGTCAACCTTACTAATTTAATGCCGAGCGGCGTAGTACTGAATACACTCTCAATATCAGCAGCGACATTTGGTACACCGACAACACTACAATTCTTTGCACGTACTACCGAGGACGCCTTGGCGCTAAAAGTAAAACTTGAGGGATCACCATATTTTTCAAACATTAGCTTTCAGTCACTTTCAAACACGAACAATGGTCAATCAAATGCCTATCCGGTCAGCGCAACCGTTGCATTAACTATTAGCAAGAGTATTGCGAAATGAAAAAATCTGGACTAAGCCCTTCAGCACTCCGTGGTATCCTTTCGACTATGATTGTCTTGTTAATTGTTCTTGCTGGTGTTGGATTTTACTTTGCTCAGCAATGGTTGCAGGAATACGCAGTAACGGTAAGTCACAAGGTAGCTGACTCTACAGCAAGTGGCACTGATGTTCAAGCGCTCAACAAGCTACAAGACGAACTCACGTCACGCCAAGATATCGCCGAAAAAACCACAACTATGTTTGCGTCAGTACAGACGTTCCAAACACAAGCAGTGAAAGATCTTGGTGTCTATGCAGCCGCAGCTGGCATTACCCTATCACAATTTAACTTCTCCGAGTCAGCTGTTGCACCTGCAGGTACATCTGGTCCGACAACAACTGTTACAATCACACTGGCAAGTCCGGTCTCCTATACGAAGCTCTTGAAGTTTATTAAAGCGATAGAGGGGAATCTGCCAAAAATGCAAATATCTGGCATCAACCTATCGCGAATCGAGGGTGATAGTCAGTCGGTCAGAATAGAACAATTAGTCATCGGGGTATATACCCGTTAGGTAACCGTCTATGAAAAAGAATATCGACATCATGTTCATCTTCACGGCAATCGCAAACGGCTTTAAGCGATATAACCTCACGATATTTATCGTCGTGCTTGTTACTGGCCTATCAACGGCCGTCATAATGTTGAACGACACACTACAAAAAGCATCAGACACAAGTGGGTACACATCGACGTTAGATAGCACAACATTTGATCAAGCGACAATCGATCGCGTCAAGCAATTACACACAAGTAGCGAGACAGTCGATACTAGCCTCCCAACAACACGTATCAATCCTTTTAACGAATAGTTGGCTCATCTGACAAAAACGCTTATACTTAAGGTATGTTATTATTCGGATCGCAGCTCATCGGTACACCTATCATGGGTCTCCAGACAGGAACAAAGCTCGCCCAGACATCGTCTCCACTGATTGATCCAGCAGATCTGAAGATTGTCGCCTACGTCGTTGAGGGGCCACTTCTTAGCGAACGTCCGTCGCTCATTCGTATCGAAGATGTCCGCGAATTTGGCGAAATTGGTATGATTATCGACAGCAGCGACGAGTTCATCGGACTAGAGGATGTCATCAAAATAAAAGAGTTATACGACATTGGTTTCACGTTGATCGGTACGACTGTCATCGAGGAAAAAGGTCGTAAGCTAGGCAAGATTGACGACTATAGTGTCGATCCCGATAGCTTTGTGATTCAACAACTAAGCGTCAAGCAAAGCATTATGAAAAGCCTGACAGACACCAGCCTATTGATTCACCGGTCTCAGATCGTGGAAATCAATGATAAACACATCATCGTCCGTACGACAGCAAAGCGCCCCGAACCCGTCACAGACATAGAAAAACGAGAGTTCATCAATCCATTCAGGTCTATCGCCCCACAGACAGAAAATGCTATGTCTAGCGTTGATCGTCTAGAGCAGCTTTAATATCGTCATACGAAAAGCCCATGCGTGCAAGGTACGCCATAAATTTTTGATTATCAGGGTACTTTGAGCGCTTCTTCGCGATTACCTTGCTCAGTTCTGTTTCGTCCGTCCGATCAGTCTCAGCTAGGAACTGCTCGATAATCGACTGATCCACGCCCTTACTCCTCAGTTCTGCCGTTAGCTTGCGCCTACTCACGCCTTTACTGAGCGAGCGGTTTTCAACCCAATAGCGTGTAAAGGATGTGTCATTGATATACTCCTTTTCAACCAGCCGATTAAAAACACGCGTTGTTACGTCAGTGCTAACACCAGGTCGCAACTCTCCTGTTTTGGTACGTGCTGGACGAGTCTTGCGATACAAATAATCTCTGACTTCCTTTGCACTGTGTGGTCGCATCAAACAGTATTCAAGCGCACGTGCGTATACTTTTCCAAACTGGCTCTCCTGCTCGAGCGCAGTGAGTTCTTCGTCACTATACTCCATACCTACCTTGATACCAAGATCACCCAGCTGAAAAACATCTAGGCTAAATCGATACTTGCCATCAACAGATACGTTGACACGATTCTTGTCTCGAGTCTGTATAGCAATATTGGTGATCTTCATATATGTAGTATAGTTGAGTTATGACTAAGACCAAAACAACACATTCAGTTACAGCAGCAAAAAACCCACCCCTCAATGCCTCGCGATATATCGGCTTTTACTTGACGATGTTGATTCTCAGTACCGTTGGCACGTCATTTAGCCTTTTTAACCTTATCGGCATCGCAGATACACTTCAACTCTTTGACAAGTCACCGTTATTCGTCATCTTCGACCTTGTAACGGTTCTCGTTGTCCTGCCTGTGTCTATTTGGGCGCTCGTCTTACTCTGGCTCAAAAGACCTCTTGGAATTTGGTTGAAGCTTAGCACGTATGCAGTATCTGTTATCTCGTACATAGTGCTTCTTGTCACAGCAAGTCCGCTTATACGATATTATACGGACCAAGTATTAGCCGAAATGGCTAAATCCGACCAAACAATCAGCACCTCGTTTATCGAAGGCTTCACCGCCGCTATGATATATGGGGGACTAGTTCTATCAATAATTGTTTCGATCGTATTCGGCTTGCTGTGGTACTTTGCATGGAAAAAGCAAGCCGAAGCTGACGCTGAATAAGGCACTCTTATAAGTCATTATACTGCTTGAGGGTCGAGAGTATCTCGGGTAGTTCAGTCGTAGGACTGGAGAAATGTCCTGCGCCTTTGACTGGCACAAAAATACCATCAACGCTCTGACAAAACTGACGTGCGGTATCAAAGTCACATAGTGGATCTTCGTCGCCATGGATACAATACAGATTATCGACTTTTTGTTTGATTCTTTCGGTGTCGAATCCTTCAGCCGGAAACAACTGACTAAACTGCGTCTCGCTATACCAATCAACGTCCTTTAATAACATCTCGTCCAAGAACGTCCCAACAAGCACTGCTGCTCGTATGTGCGGTAACCAATCTGTCGACAACAGATTTAAGACGGTTGTTGCACCAGACGAATGGCCGATTAACACATTATCCGTGAAGTCCCAACCCGATGTTCGCAAAAAGTCATCATAGACCTTGCGATCAGGTGCATCATTACCTGGAAGTTCGGGCGCAAATACTTCATATCCCGCCTTCTCAAGTTCACTTTTTATCCACGGCTGCCAGTTATGCGACGGGTGACTGCTCGTCCCATGCAGAATGACTGCTCGCTTCATGACTATACTGCTTCTTCCGCAACTTTCTTACGAACTTTTGCTTCAATTTCGGCGAGTACCTTTGGATTCTCTTTCAAGTACTCCTTACTTGCTTCACGACCTTGGCCAATCTTGGCGTCGTTATAGGCAAACCAAGCGCCGGACTTATCGACGATATTGTGTAGGACTGCCAAATCAAGAACATCGCCAGTTTTGCTAATACCCTCGTTGTACATGATGTCAAACTCAGCAACTCTAAAAGGAGGTGCGATTTTGTTCTTCACAACCTTTACTTTAGTGCGGCTACCGATAATATCTTCACCAGACTTAATCTGTCCGGTTCGGCGAATATCAAGACGTACTGATGCATAAAACTTCAATGCGTTTCCACCCGTGGTCGTCTCGGGATTACCAAACATAACACCAATCTTCATACGAATCTGATTAATAAAGATGACTGTTGTGTGACTCTTACTGATAATACCCGTCAGTTTGCGAAGTGCCTGACTCATTAGTCGTGCCTGAAGCCCCATGTGGCTATCACCCATGTCGCCATCAATTTCTGCTTGTGGAACAAGGGCTGCAACAGAGTCAACAACAACTAAGTCAACTGCGTTTGAGCGTACCAATGTTTCAGCGATTTCAAGCGCCTGCTCACCGTTGTCTGGCTGTGCGACCAACAAATTGTCTGTATCCACACCAAGTCGACGTGCATACGCCGGGTCAAGTGCGTGCTCTGCATCAATAAATGCTGCTGTTCCGCCTTGCTTCTGAATCTCTGCAATCGCATGGAGCGTCAGCGTTGTCTTCCCCGAACTCTCTGGTCCATAAATCTCCAAAATACGGCCCTTTGGATAGCCCCCACCAAGCGCAAGGTCAAGTGACAATGCACCACTACTCACCAGTTCGACGTCAACGGTCGTTGTATCGCCAAGGCGACGAATCGCCCCATCACCAAATTGCTTGTTAATTTGTTCTTGTGCGAGCCCAAGCGCCTTTAATTTTCCTTCGCTTGCAGTTGGTTTCTCCGCGAGCGGATCCTTCGATGCTTTTTTTGCTGCCATATTACCCTCTCTTTAATCTGTCATTATTATACGTCGCGCAGCAATAATTTGCTATAATAAGAAGTAATGAATACCAACAGCAAAGGCTTCACTGTCATTGAACTGATCGTTATTATTGTCGTACTTGGTGCAGCCAGTATTTTATTCTTTATCCAGAAAAATAACGTAGAGGTTGCGGCACGTGACAACGACCGTAAAACTGCCATTAATGCGATGTACTACTCGCTAGAACAAGTCTTCTATAAAGCAAACGGCTTCTACCCACAGACAATTGACGAAACGAACCTACCTTCTGTTGATCCTGCACTTTTTACTGATCCAGATGGTGCAAAAATTGGTACTGCCGAAAGCACTTATCGTTACGAACCAACAAACTGCGTCGACAGTAAGTGTAAGAGTTACACTCTTCGAACCACACTCCAAAGCGAAGCAGACTTCATTAAAGACAGTACTAACAAAAACTAGTTATCGTGCTCGTTAACCGGGCGCCCGTTCTTAAACGCTTCGACTGCATCGTTCAGTGTAGCGATATGTTGTTTCGGGTTTGCAACATACGTGAAACGATACGTCGTCTCATCACCTTCGGTACTTAAACGAATCGATCCGTAATGAAATAGTTGTTGAAAAATACCAGCTTGCTGATAACTCGCATCCTCAATATTACCGAGGCTAACGGTCTGCTCATGTTTTGCTAACAACGTTGTTTGAATCTCTTGAATAACACTCTCATTTGTTAGAAAGAACTTGTTACTAATATATACGTAATACGCAATGTACGTTAACAAGCCAATTAAACATGCAAACAAAAGAATCGGTATCATAGCAATAGCAGGATCAGCTGCAGATCCTGTAAGCCCAAAAATAATAACGATTGCATCATAGTTGAAAAGAGCGGCAAGCGTTAGCCCTAGCAAGACAACACCCAATCCTACTGGTATAACCAGGCCAATCGGGTGGCGCCGCACCGCACTAATGACGTACTCCCCTTCGCTCAGATTGAGCGTAGGATATAAACGAACTGATCGATCGTGTTTTATTTTGGTTGCATCGCTAATAAATGGCTTTTCAGGTTCAGTCGGACGCGTCAGGTGAACTACTTGTGCCATAACATTCGGTTTTGCCTTTGTCTCATCTGGAGGATGTGCGTACAGCGGCCTTCCCTGCGCATCATACGCCACAGGTTGGTCAAATGATTCTGATGATTGTTCTTCAGGCTTCATATACCAGTATTATAGCAACGTTTCTTGTTTTTGATCGGTCGTTTTGCCAACATGTGTATGTCCCTTAGCAGTCACTCGACGACCACGAGGTGTTCGTTCAATAAATCCAATTTGTAGTAAATACGGTTCGTAAAAGTCTTCAATAGTTGTCGCCTCATCACCAGTCAATGCTGCAATTGTGTTCAGCCCAACCGGGTTTGACCCATAATTCTCGATGATACTAAGCAATAGGTGACGATCGCCAGGGTCAAGACCCAACTCATCAATTTCGAGTAAGCCAAGAGCTGCTTTGGCGATTGGTTCGTCGATAATACCATCACCATTCACGTCTGCATAATCACGGACACGCTTCAACAAACGATTTGCGATTCGTGGTGTCAGTCGTGCACGGGTCGAGAGTAGTTGTGCGGCACCTGGATTGATTTTTGTCCCCAAAATAGTGGACGCACGAGTGATAATCTGTGTAATTTCCTCGGGCGTATAAAACTCAAGTCGATGCATCAGACCAAAACGGTCACGTAGTGGCGCTGACAACGCGCCAGTACGGGTGGTCGCACCAATCACCGTAAAGCGTGGCAAATCCAACCGTACGCTCCGTGCTGCTGGACCTTTGCCAATCATAATATCGAGCTTAAAATCTTCCATTGCGCTATAGAGTACTTCTTCTACTGTGTGCCCCAAGCGATGGATCTCATCAATAAATAAAATGTCGCCGTCGTTTAAGTTCGTCAAAATACTCGCAAGATCGCCTGCACGTTCAATTGCAGGACCTGACGTGACGCGAATATTCGTGCCCATTTCGTGTGCAATGACACTTGCCATTGTTGTCTTTCCTAGCCCTGGAGGACCGTAGAGTAACGTATGGTCAATCGGATCTCCCCGCTTTTTTGCTGCATCAATTGCTAACTTGAGGTTCTTTTTTAATCGTTCTTGCCCAGTATAATCGGCAAAAGATGTCGGTCGCAGCGTGACTTCAATTATCTCCTCGTCAGCGTCGTCACTATGAAGACTTGTGTCGATAATCCGTTCAATGGCCACTAGATGTCACCTTTCAATGCTTGCGTCACTCGCGCAGCGGTCGGAAGGTCGGCGGCAACATGTTCGAGTGCTTTGGTTGCATCAGCCAACGTATAGCCGAGAGCAATGAGCGCTTCAAGCGCTTCATCATTAGCAATCAGTCCTGATGAGCCAATTGTTCGTGTAAGCTGAATGGCCAGGCCAACCTTATCAGAAAGATCAACAACAACACGCTCAGCAATCCGTTTACCGACACCGCTCGCCTGGGTTATGTATGCGCTATCGCTATTCGCAATGGCGTTTCGCACTTGTTCACTATCACCTAACGACAGGATTGCCAAAGCCGCCTTCGGGCCAACACCTTGGACTGTAATCAACAATTCAAATAGCTTCTTCGCACTCAGACTGCTAAAGCCAAACAATTCCTGCGATTGCTCACGGATGTGATGATAGGTATGAAACTTCACGTCCTCGCCCAAAAGCGCAGCATCAAAGTCGCCAGCGGCAACTTGCACCTCGTACCCAATCCCGCTCACATCAACAATAACAGTATTACCAAACTTTTCGGCTACCACTCCAGATACATGTGCAATCATGTCTCTATTATGTCATAGTTTTACACAAAAATCTGCCAGGCTATACAGCCTGGCAGATGACATATGTTGTGAGGCTACGACCTACTACTCGCTTTTTGAACTACGATCATCGTGTTCTGGTCCATGACCACCACGACCAAACCCTATACCAATATTCTCAGGTGACAGATTTTGTTCTTTCATCCAATCTTTCAGCGCATCAAGTTTTACTTTGATTGCAGCCTTTGTTTCGTCTGACTGTGTGTCTGGTGTACCAGCACTACTCATCAAACTGTCAATCTCGGTCTGTGCTGCAACAATATAATCATACTGAGCCTGCGTTACTTTACCGTCCGACAATGCGGTCTTCAGTGCGGCTGTACGATCTGCCTGCATCGCAGCGTGGTGTTCACTGCGATTCGCATCAAACACCGCCCGTACCTCGTCCTTATTCAAATTAAATTTGCTTACTAATTTGTCTATGAGCGATGTACCCGTCGTGCTCTCGGTCGATGTTAGTGCAGATGCCGTCGCAACGCCCGTAACTCCTGCAATGCCAATTGAAGCAACACCTGCTCCAATAATAAGATTCCGTTTAAAACTATTCATATATGTCTGTCCTCCATCTAGATTATGCGCAGTGGCCACTACGCATGACATATAGTATCAAGCAAAACTGATAAACTACTGGGAACGCTCGGTAAGCCGTGACATGAGTGAGTGAGTAATCGCAGCTGCAAGTGCATCAGCACAATCGTCGGGCTTCGGCACTTCAGATAATCCCAGTTGCAGTCTGACCATCTCTTGTACCTGCTTCTTGTCGGCCTTGCCATAGCCAGTCACCGTTTGTTTTATCTGCTGTGGCGTATATTCTGCGATCGGTAGCTTTGCTTGTTGGGCGACCAACAGCGCCACACCACGTGCTTCAGATACGGTCATGGCAGTTGTTATATTCTGCGAAAAAAACAACTTCTCAATCGAAACAACATCAGGTTTTGTCGATGCGATGATAGCCGTCAAGCTATCAAAAATATCCTCTAACCGCTCACCATGCGGTGTCCGTGCAGGTGTTGTGATCACTCCCGCGTCGACTAGTTTTACCGAATCCTTCACAACATCAATCACCCCAAAGCCCATAATGCCAGTGCCGGGATCAATGCCAATAATTCTCATACCTTTTAGTATAGGTTATTTACCAGAATGAGAGAACGAACCAATTTTTCTCATAAAATTAATGATCTCGCTTCGCCATTCCCAGACTGCATATGCCAAAGCAATCAACGATATTCCGCCAAGTGCCCACCAACTTGCAAAGCCGCTTGCCGTATCTGTTATTGGCTCGACAGCAAATGATGCGGCAGGTACCGATCCACTAATATTACGGCAGCGGTTTGTATCTGGGTTACGTTCTTGCCCTACGCCACAGGGCGCTAAACCATTGTCGTCTGTTGTCGTGAGACGACAGCGGTTTGTCTCAGGACTACGATATTGATTGACCGCACACGCTGACAGTCCCGTAGAGTCAGCTGCAATGGAACGACAGCGATTGGTCTCTTCGCTACGGTACTGTCCATCCTTACACGGAGACAGCGTCGATCCGACTGTTACTAGTAGCCGACAGCGAT
>JAKQOF010000021.1 GCA_029565375.1 bacterium | reverse complement strand
GTGGCCCAACAGCGCCGCATACCGGATATAAAACCATGTCTGGACTAACATCAGTTGCATCGAATACGCGTCCAACCCCATCAACACCTCTGCCATCACGTCATACCACTCTGGCTCATCAACCATCTCACTCGCTTTGGTTACCAGCTTAATTACCGCATAGGCAAACTGCATACGGTCGTAGTCTTCCATAATATGTCCATAAAACTGCACCAACCGTGCCGATGTCAAAATCCCCAAATCACCTTTGCCTTCACCAATAACAACGTCACACACCGCAAACAATTCTATCCCGCCAGCTAGTCGCGACTTTTCGCGTCGCACACCTTTTGCCATCACGCTGCGCTTCCCTACTGGTGTCAGTAGTTGTAAGATTCTATCCGCCTCACCATAGTTTGTTCTACGAAGCACGATAGCACGTGTTCGTAAGCTGTTCATAACAGCACACTCCGTACAGCCGCAACTGTATCCTCAGGAACCATAACAGACTTATCTAATATGCGTTTCACTCCGTACGGCTTTACATCATCGAGTGATATATCTGCAGCCAAATTCGTACATAAAATAACTGGTATCGCCCCTGTATCTCCGTATGATTGCAGCTCGTGCAGCAAAGTAAAAGCCGTATTGCCAGTGAGTAATACGTCCAAAATAATAACATCCGGGTGTACATCATCAATGGCGCTCATCGCATCAATCGCATGCGGAGACACATGCGTTGTATATCCTGCCTTTTGTAGCACACGTGCATACAGCTCTGCCAACCACGCATCATCATCAACAATCAGAACAGTTTTTTTACTCATAGCAGCGGTAACTGTCGTGACGCGTGCAAATCAACATAAAACGTTGCGCCGTCGCGGTGACGCGTCACACCAATTGTACCTTTCATCGCATCCGCAAATTGACTGGCAATATACAGTCCCAGCCCACTACTTTGTGGCCGAGCATGGACTGTTTGCGGAGCAGTGGCAAGCTTGCTCTTTAACGACCGCCACATGTCACTCGACAACGCCGGCCCATAGTCACGTACGCCCAGACGGATAATTTCACCCTTTTGCAACGCACGGATTTGTATTTCAACAGCACTATCAGCTTCGGCGTAATGCAGTGCATTATCACTAAAGTTCGTAATAATACGACGCAGCAAATCGCGGTTAGCAACAAGCAGCAAAGGGTGTTTACGTGATACAACACTCAAGCGACGACCGTGAGCTGCAAACAGCGGCGCTAGCTCGTGTGCAATATCGATACACAGTTGCTGCGGATTAATAGGTTCAAGCGCAAACATCGCGTCGTCCAGCCGCGTCGCACGTGTCAGATCACTCGTCAAGCGCAGCGCTCGCTCGCTCGTCAAACTAATCTGACGTAACATCCGAGCTTGTTCGTCTGGAGTTATATCACCTGCTTCTAACAGTAATGACAATTGGCGAACAAGTGCCAGTGGAGATTTTAGTTCATGCGCAGCAGCAACGAGGGATGGTATCCCATCATACAACATACCCCCAACCAGCTGTTCGTGCGTCCCTCGCTTTGAACTCATACTGTGTCCAGTTTACCATGCGCCTACGACGAACTGCTAGATATCGTGACTACTGATTAAACTTAATCGTTGTAATTAATGCATTAAAATCTGTTTTAAACGTATCTGCATCAGTTCGCAGCGTTACTGTCTTGTCGCGAATCTTAAACACAACTGCTGACCCACGAATATCCTTCGTGAAGTTACCGTCGATACGCGTTCCGTTTGTACCATTAATGGTTACTGCACTTGAGCGCAAGTCACCCTTTTTGACCAACGCTTCATAGGTTGCGAGCGCTTTGTCGTAGTCCTTCTCTTCAATTGTCACACGCAGGGCATATTGTTGCGCAGCTGTTACAGGAGGAACACTAACAGGATTAAGATACGATTCATACGTACCGCCTTGGCTAACATCCTTATTAATAAAGACACTCCATGTTTTTGGATAATTAAACGTCAACCGACCGTAGTCATCAGGACCAACAAACTCACGGTTCGGCTCTTTGTCACGAGCCAAAAACTTTGCTTCATCACTGTCAGCTTGTTCTTTTTTTGCTGTCGCAACTGCCTCGGCAATTTTACCTTCAACATCAGTCTTTTGCTCGTTGTAGTTAATCAATCCCCATACAGCAACCACGGATACAAGTCCGGTCAAAACCGAAAGTCCAATCGTAGACACCAAAAGTGCGCTTACGACTCCCATCTCATGTACACGGTCTTGTATAATCATAGCGTCATTATACTTATGCTTCATCAGACTGTAAAGGATTGAAGGTATATAAATGATAGCCAACAAGTTCTGCGTCAGGTGTATGTTCGATAAGTTCACTGCCATACGTCATAAAACGCACCGGACGACCAAGCCTATTTGTCTCTCGTTGCATTTTCTTTTCAATCTTCTCAATATCGCGGGTCACCATAAAACCATACACAATTGTCGTATCGTCAGGTATTGGCTTCAGCCAAAAGTCGACCAATCGTACTTCGACGTTAGCATTACCGCGTGATAGCCAACGAGATACCCCAACCAACGCGGGGTTCAACTCCAGACCTATCGCCTTCGCGCCGTGCTCAGCCGCAATCCGAAGCACAATCCCATCACCACTCCCCACATCAACCAGAACGTCTTTTTTGCCAAGCGGATACAGTTCGGTAAACGCTCGTTCAATGTACTTACGACGACTTGGTACATACGGCGCGCCGCGAAAGACAACAAAGCCGAACAACAGAATAATAAAACCGACGACCCAAATCATCAGGCTTCGCTGTCAAATTTTTGCTTCACAACTTGTATATCGTTT
>JAKQOF010000002.1 GCA_029565375.1 bacterium | reverse complement strand
GTTCGACTTCTTGCTTGATACTATTCCGAAAGCACATGACCTTGCGCCGTACCTACAGCTACTGAACATCGCGGGTACTGTTTGTTTGGTTGGCCCCATTGAGCCAATGCCAGGCTACCACTCAAACGATCTTATCCAAGGTCGCAAATCTATTGCTGGTTCAGGCATTGGAGGTATTAAAGAGACTGCCGAGATGCTGGCTTATAGCGCCGAGCACAAAATTTTGCCCGAGATTGAGGTCATTCGTATTCAAGATATCAATACGGCCTGGGAGTCACTTACCGCCAAGCAAATGGCAAAACGCTATGTCATCGACATGCAAAAATCGTTTCCGTCAGCCTCATAACGATTAGCGAATAGCGACAAGTTCGATATCAAACACCAAATCACTGTTTGGTGGAATATTAGCCGCTGCGCGCGCTGACCCGTAGGCTTGTACGGCGGGGATGACCAAACGACGTGTTCCGCCGATTTTCATACCAGGGACACCTTTTGTCCATCCCTCAATCACTTGGTTAAGGCCAAACGTTGCTGGGTCACCAAAGTCATGACTGCTTTGAAAGATTGTCCCATCAGTACACAGTGCACCGGTGTAATGAGCGGTGATTGTTGCACCAACAGGTACTTCAGCACCATCGCCAACAACAACGTCAATAATTTCTAGTTCGGCCACTTTGTCTTTACCAAGTGGGGTATAGTTTTGCAGCAATGTACCTTCGAGTTTTTGTGAATTATTCATTGGATAATTATACCAGGTTGCTAAAATATGATGTTTATGCTATAATAGTAATATATGACGAACGTAATGACCCCACCATCAACTGAATCATCAACCGTGGCGCTGAGGCGCTTAACGATTGATGATAGCGACATGTACTTTGATGCGTTTAACACCAATCGCGAGCACATTGCTCGTTACGATCCACGCTTGGCCAGGTCGTTCAGAACACCGTCGTCGGTTGCACTATCTTTATCCGACTTTGAAGCCACGCACAGACAGCACTTCGGTGTCATGGAAGACGGCCAATTTGTTGGGGCCGCAGCACTGTTCCTTAGCGACAATCGATCAGCAGACATTGCTTACTGGATAGATCAACGTCATACAGGCAAACGACTTGGGTCCCATGCAAGCCGACTTCTGATCAATCATGCCAGCACTACCGCTGGCGTGCGTCGGTTTGATGCGGTTATTGCTCCTGCTAACATTCCCAGTATAAAAACAGTTCAGCGCCTCGGCTTTACGCATACCGCAACACGTGAAGAAGACGTTGTGTACTCACTCGACCTACTTAAATAAGTGGTTCAAGCGGTCTTCAAAAGTCACAACCTGGTCACCTGCGCTACATGAGGCAGGGTCCTTAGCGATGTCAACGTCGTGTGCAGTACGAGCAACCGTGTCGTACTGTCCTTGCAGCTCAGCTTCATTTGCGTTGCCATAGCTAATCAACAGGCGGTCTTCATCACCAATGATGCTGCCTGCAATGCTGTCGACTGTTTTACCGTTTAAGATAAAGGTGAGGCTTTTGTCAGCGTCGGGAGTATAGATTGCATCGCGCGTTTTGAGGTATGCATCACCCAAGCCCCACTTGATATTCTCGAAAAAGTTTGCCCAGGTGACCAGTTGGTCGTGCACGTGTATAACGTCGTTTACTCCGCCGTGCATATGTGAACGCTCGATAGGGTCGGCGACAGGGTTGATAGAACAGCCATTCGCTGCAGTCTCTTCGTAGTATTTGTCGCCCTTAAACAATTCGCGCTCACCGTTGATAAAGACAGCGAAGTTAGCGTGATAGTGTGTGCCCGTTGGCGCATAGGTAACAAAGCGAATTGCGAGGATTGTCAGCGCTCCCAAGACGAGACCGAGGATAAGAAAAAATAACTTTGACTGGAAGATGCGTGCCATAGTGGGCTCCTTGATTATTCTGTATCTATTGTACGTCGTTTTGAAGGAGGGACAAAACTCTCGCTTATTCTGCAGCGTGCTTGTGGGTCTTATAGCTTATTTGTTATGCTAATGCCTAGATGAAAGAAGTTCTCAGTATTATCGCCGTTATCCTGACGTTTGTTGCATACATTCCATATTACCGGGACATTTTGAAGGGCAAGACGCATCCACATCTTTACACGTGGTCATTGTGGGGTTTGCTGACGATTCTCATCGTTGCTCTGCAAGTTATCGGTGGGGCAGGGCCATCAGTATGGATTACAGTCGCTGCTGGTGTGATGTGTGTTGGAGTTGTCGTTCTTGGCTTTAAGGGCGGAAAGCGTTTTATTACGAAGACAGACACGATTATTGCCATCCTCGCCCTTGCGGCAATCATATCGTGGCTGTTTGTTGATCAACCTGTGCTTTCTTTGTGGCTTGTTATTGTTGCGGATTGTTGGCATTTATTCCGACAATACGAAAAGCGTGGCATGCTCCGTATACTGAGACACTTTCTTTATATGTTACCAACGGGGTTCGATTTACTATCGCCCTGTTTGCTCTGCAGACGTTCACGTTCCTATCAGCAGGATGGATTATCGCATGGATATCCGCACACATCGTATTTATAACAATACTGGTGGTGCGGCGAAGAATCACAAAGTGATTACATAGATGTATAATCAACCTATGAATAGATTATCACTACCAGACAAGGCATTTCTTGAGGGTGTCTTCGGTATGGGTGGGGGTTACGTATTAGACTTCTCTAACGCGTCGTTTGAAACATTTTTTGCCGAGCTAGACATAGGAATATACGATGAAGATAAGTACCCTAATAAAGCTACGTCTAGTTCGAAAGCAAACAGATTGCGCAGTTTCTGGAGAGGTGGAACAGATAAAGATATAGCATCTTCGCTCAGTGCGTTTGCTGAGTATATCGAAGCCAAAAAAGATACACCCGTTATGTGGGGTGAGCCTGCGTTTTCAAACATTACGACAAATCATATAGAAAAGATTCGTAAAATAGCCAAGAGGCTTGGTGACAATACAAATTTGAAAAATGATCCCGATTCCTTAAGAACAAATATTCAATCCCAGACTAATGCCATCACTACCGAAGCGATTGTCACGGATAATAAAATCCAAATCGAAATTCATGAAGATATATATAACCACATTAGGCAATACCTAGAAAATAGAGATTACTTCCATGCAGTTGAAGAATCTTATAAATTGGTGCGGGCAAAGCTCAAAGAAATCACAGGTAAAGAAAAAGCACATGAAGCGTTTAGTGAAGCAAACTATGAAAAGATATTCGGTCACTTACCACAAGACGACATAGAGAAAGATTTTTTCGATGGTGTGAAATTCCTTAATATGTCGATTCAATTTCTACGTAACGAAAAGGCACACACGCCCGCCACGCAGCTAGAGGAAAACCTTGCCGTCCATTACATATCACTCGCAAGCTTAGCCTATGACCTAATTACTCGACACGTTAGCGCCGATGCCATCCAAAAAATAGAAGATGCAATCTTTAACAAGAAGTCCTCCTATAAAACAGTGAACTCCTTTTATATCGATTTTGAAGATGGAAAATGGCTCAAAGACTTTGTGCCACCAATTACCGTGACTCCCAATATGCGTAAAGCATTAAAAGAAAAATGGATTGTTGAAGCCGACTTTGCGATTAGCTATGACCACACGAATATCGACCTGATGCGCTTGGAACTGATTGCAGACGAACTAGAAGCTGGTGACATAGATAAGTTGCTAGATTTACCTACAAAAGATAAGTATGATAACGAACAAGGAGCAGGTATTCTGGAGTTCTTGCAATATATTCAAAATGAATATCTGAACAAACTATCTACAAAAGCTCATGACTGGATTACCGCGCATAAAGACTTATGAGCCTTTATACTAGGTCCTCAAACTAAAAATGACCTAAATCGATCACCTTTAATTTGCTTCGGCTTGTTTCAATGGCAGTAACTCACTCGAGTATAAGAATCCCACCATGCCCGTGATAAGAAAAAAGACGAGCAAATGCTCGTCATTTTTCTTGGCTGGGATGGAGGGATTCGGTCACGTTCCGCGACCCCGAAACTTCACGATGATGATCAATCGTCATCGGAAGATTTCCCTCAAACAGTCACTGACTATTTTCGCCCCCTCATGCCACTCGGGGATTTGATTCCCGACAACCAAGTTATAGAAATAGACCAAGCAAAAACTTGGTCTATTTCTATGGCTGGGATGGAGGGATTCGAACCCCCGAATGCTGGTACCAGAAACCAGTGCCTTACCACTTGGCGACATCCCATTATAATATGTAGTTGATTGTTAATGTATTGGGTCGATCTATTTTCTGGTAGCCTGTTCCGGAAAACACCCCACACATATTTGTCTGGTGACAAATTGCGCGGGCCCGCCTCAGCGCCGTCGCGCTTGCGGCCTTGTGAATTGCCGCCTG